>CAZESW010000007.1:4853-9615 GCA_964514795.1 uncultured Alistipes sp. | reverse complement strand
CAATAGCCACAAATGGCTATTGTTATTTTGTTAAAATATAGGTATCTTTGCATCGAATAAATCGGTTTGATGAGCACATATATCCGTCATATATTTTTGGCAGTCGTTCTGACGCTTGCTGCGTCGGAGGTTTTCGCTGCATTCCGCTCCTTCTCGGTCGGCGGCCGCATCGTGTCGTCCGAGGACGGCAAGCCGCTTTCCGCGGTCGTCGTTATGGTGGACGGCGCGGACAACTGGGCTGTCAGTGACCGCGAAGGCGAATATCGCCTTAACGGTGTTCAGGCGGGCGCACACCGCCTTGTGGTACGACTGCTGGGCTTCGTCGATGCGACGGTCGATATAGATGTCGTGTCGGATATGGACGGCGTAGATGTCGTCCTGCGTCCCGATAACCTCAAAATCGACGAGGTGGTCGTAACGGCGAAGGCGAAGAGCGACGAGATGTCCACCGCCCACATAATCGGCAAGAAGGCTCTCGAACATCTGCAAATGAACAGCGTTTCGGATGTCGCTTCGCTGCTTCCGGGTGCTTCGACCTCCAATCCCGACCTTACGAGCAACAATATAATCGCACTTCGCGACGGAGGCGTGTCGGCGGGCAATGCGTCGTTCGGCACGGCTGTCGAGGTGGACGGAGTTCGCATTTCGTCCAACGCTTCGTTCGGCGAGATGTCGGGCGTCGGTACGCGCAACGTCGCTACCGCCAATGTCGAGTCCGTCGAAGTCATTACGGGCGTTCCGTCGGCGGAGTACGGCGATATAGGTTCGGGTATCGTCAAGGTGCATACGAGCAAGGGGCGCACGCCGTGGAACATCGTCCTTTCGACCAATCCGCGCACCAAGTCGGCTTCGCTCGCCAAGGGTTTCGACCTCGGAGCGGGTCGGGGCGCGATAAATACGAGTCTCGAATATGCCTATGCGACCAAAGATTTGATGTCGCCTTACGAATCCTATACCCGACGCGGAATCACGTTCGCCTATAACAACACCTTCCGCAAGGTGTGGCGTTTCAGCGTCGGTTTGTCGGGCAACCTCGGCGGAATGGATACCAAGAGCGACCCCGACGCCAATACGGGACGGCGCGAAAAGGACCGCGACAACTCGGTGCGTCTGCGTTCGTCGCTCGAATGGCTGCTCAACCGCAGTTGGATTACGAATGTCGTGCTCGAAGGCTCGGCAAGTTACTCGGACAACAAGAATACGCTCGTAGAGCCTGTATCGAACTCCTCGCAGCAGCCTGCGGCGCATGTCACGGAACAGGGCTATTTCTTCGCCGACATGCTTCCGGCGAACTTTGTCCGCACGGGCTATGTCGATTCGAAGGAGATGGACTATAACGTGAAACTGCGTGCCGCATGGAACCGCAAGTGGGACGGCATCCGCAGCAACATGAAGGTCGGTCTGGCATGGTCGGCGAACGGAAATATCGGTCGCGGCGAATATTACGACGTGCCGGAGTACGCTCCGAACGGCTATCGTCCGCGTCCGTACAGCGACTATCCGTTCATGCACAATCTCGCGCTATTCGTTGAGGAGCGTCTGACGCTGCCGCTCGGCCGCGACGGCTTCTTCGTGCAGGTTATGGCTGGTGTGCGCGGTGAGAAGACGATAATCCGCGACGCCTCGTACAGGCATACGGCGACTCTCTCACCGCGACTCAATGCCAAGGTGCAGTTGGGCGACCACGTTACTCTGCGAGGCGGCTGGGGTTTCGCCGAGAAACTGCCGTCGTTCTATATCCTCTATCCGGAGCAGCAGTATCGCGATATTCAGGTATTCGCTGCATCATACGCGGGGGGAGGAAGCACCTACGCCTTCTATACCGAACCTTACAAGCAGACGCATAACTCGTCGCTGCGCTGGCAGCGCAACCGCAACTCCGAGGTCGGAGTCGATTTGAAATGGGGCGAATTCTCGGTCGCAATGACGGGATATTTTAACAAAACGCGGCTGCCGTACAAACTGAAAACCGAGTATGCGCCGTTCGCATACCGCGTAAGCCAGATTCCGGAGAACTTCACGATGCCGGCGAAACCGGAATTCAACATCGACCGGCAGACGGGCGTCGTTTCGGTCCGCGACACTGCGAATCCGTCGGGCGACTGGACCGAAATGGCCACTACGGTAATCAACGAAACGTTCGTCGGCACGACAAAGCAGGACAACGGTTCGGATATCGAACGCAGCGGAGCCGAAATAGTCGTCGATTTTCCGCAAATCAATCCTATCAGGACGCAGTTCCGCATCGACGGTTCGTACAATTTCACGAAATACGTCAATACCGACCTCTCGTGGTACTATCCGTCGGGTCTGTCGCAACTGGGAGATACCAGCAAGTCGTATCAGTATGCCGGCATCTATGTGAACACGCCTTCGACGTCGGCAACCTACAACGGCCGCAAGACGCATACGTTCAGCATGAACGTTACGAGCATAACCCACATTCCGGCTATCCGCATGGTCGTTACGCTGCGTCTGGAAGCGATGCTCGTGCGACGGATGCAGAACATATCGCTCTACAACGGCGGCGAGTATGCGTTCAATGTTTCGGAGGAGAGCAAACGCCCGATTGGAGGCAGCGTCGCCGACGGAAACAACTATACGGCGATATACCCGCTCTACTACATGACTACGGACGGCGTCGTGCATCCGTTCACTTCGGCGGAAGCGAACGACACCGCGTTCCAGAATCTGATTCTGCGCTCGGGTAACGCCTACCAGTACAACGCTGACGGCTACGACCCTTATTTCTCGGCGAACCTCAGCATAACGAAGGAGTTCGGCGACCACGTTTCGCTGTCGTTCTATGCCAACAACTTCACCAATTCGCGCAAGGCGGTCGCTTCGTATGCCACGGGTGTGGCGGCGATATTCGCGCCGGACTTTTATTACGGACTTTCGCTGCGACTGAAATTTTAGAGTATGAAAAGATTTGCACTACATACAGCCGTTTTGCTATCGATGATTTTTGTCGTCGCAGGCTGCACCTCGCTCGATGCGGGCAAGCAGTACGAGGCAACGCTCCGCACTCTGACCGTCAAGGCTGTATATCCGTCCGGATATACGGACTTCGAGTGTGCCGGAGTCGAAATAACCGTCGTGAACAATGCCGACGGCAGCACCTATGTGGCTAAGACCGACGATAATGCGTCGGCCCGGTTCGTAGTTTCGGAGGGCTTCTACAACGTCAGCCTCTCCGATATTCGGGGCCGCCACATATTCAACGGCGCTTCCGACCAGGTGCGCGTTACGGGCGGTGATTTGTCGCTCGAACTGCAACTCGTCGAATCGACGACCTCCGCGATAGTAATCAAGGAGATATATTGCGGCGGATGCACCAAGTATCCCGAACCGGACAAGTATGCGTCCGACAAATATATGATTCTCCACAACAATTCCGACGAAATCTGTTATCTCGACGGTCTGTGCTTCGGCGTTCTCGACCCGTACAACTCGTCGGGAGCCAACGTTTGGGTGGGATACACCGACGGCGGAGCGGTATTCCCCGATTTCATGCCTGTAGGCGAATGCGTATGGCAGTTCGGAGGCGAGGGCGAGGATTTCCCTCTCGCTGCGGGTGAAGATGCCGTGATAGCGATAAACGGAGCGATAGATCATACGCTGCAATACCGGAATTCGGTGAATCTCAACGACGAGCGCTATTTCGTGTGCTATGACCCGGTGCTGTATCAGCATCCCCGTTATCATCCCGTGCCGGGCGACCTAATCAAGCCGTCGCACTATCTGAAAGTGGTTGTCAAGGTCGGTCCTTCGACCGGTTATCCGTTCTCGCAGACGTCGCCGGCTGTGGTTATATTCCGTGCGCAGGATTGCGACATCGATGAATATGTCAAACGCGAGGATGCGATTATGCTGAAACCGGGTTCGTCCAATCTCAGCGTAGTAAAGGTGCCGATTCCGTGGGTTCTCGATGCCGTCGAGGTGTTCGACGGAACATCGAGCAACAACCGCAAGCGTTTTCCGCCGTCGCTCGATGCAGGTGCGGTCGTGCAGTCGTCCACCTATCTCGGACGGTCGCTTCACCGCCGTCTCGACGAAGCGGAGAGTGCCGCGACGGGAATCGAAATATATTGCGATACCAACAACTCGACGAACGATTTCTATGAACGCGAACGTCCGTCGCTAAAAGACAACGAATAATGCGCCGACTGATATACATATCCATTCTTACACTTATGTGCATCGCTGCGGCATCGGCACAGGAGCGTTACGAGCGTGTCGTACGCCACAATATGTGGAATATGGGCGGCGGTACGGCGGGCCTGCGGCTCGATTCGCTCTCGACATCATATGCCGAAGTCTACGCGGTGAAGGAAAACGGCAAATTCGTTCCGTCGAACGGTTCGCCCGACAGCTGGAACTTCGGTGCGCAGATGAAGTCGGTCTACCATTTGAAGAATATTTCGTTCTCCGGCGGATTCGGTTACGACTATTTTCTGGGCAACCGCATGTGCGGTTCGATGTTCACCAGTCCGAATTACTATCCGGTCGATATTCTCGAATTTACTCCCGGCCGCAAAATCCGCGAGACCTACTCTTTCGAGGGCGGAATGTCCGTCGAAATCGGACACAACCTGCTGTTCGGACTGCTCGCTGACGTTTCGGCGGAGAGTTACTCCAAGCGCAAAGACCTTCGACACAAGAATAACGCGCTCGATTTGCGCGTCATGCCGTCGCTGACATACCGTTTCGCCGACGGTGCGGTCGGAGCGACCTATATTTTCGACAAGAACAGCGAATC
>CAZESW010000007.1:0-4753 GCA_964514795.1 uncultured Alistipes sp. | reverse complement strand
ACCAACAACGAGAACGTGATGAACGCCGTTACGGAAAACGGAGTTACGATAAACAGGAAATTCGGCTCCAACTCGATTTTCTCGCGTCGCAGCCGTTCGGCATCGCTCGAAGCGGAGTATGCCGCCGACCGCTGGGAGGTTATCGTAGGTGCGGAGTACCGAACGCTCGACCGGCTTTCGACACTCGTCTATCCGCAGTACCGTACCCATTCGATGAATGCGGCGCGATTCTTCGCCGATGCCCGCATGGAGTTCGGCGCGTTCGAAATCTCGCTGTCGGCTTCGGGTGCATTCGGCGGTTCGAGTGCGCATGAAGGCATCGTGGCGGAAGGTATCGACTCGGGCAGTTATCCGGTTTGCATGAACGACTATTTCGCTGCCGAAACCGAATGGTACACGGCTTCGCGTGTCGGCTGCGGAGTGGGACTGAGATACAATATCCGCAAATTCTACATCGACCTGCGCGGCGACTATACCCGTGCGTTCGGTGTGCAGATGCTCGGCAACAACCGTGTTGCGGCAAGATTGTCGGCGGGATACAGATTCTGACATTATATAAATATAAGTATATTAACCAAAAACAAAAAATTATGAAAAAGTTTACATTCTTCGCTCTCGCTGCGGCTCTCTTCTGCGCCGGCTGCGACAAAAATGAAAACGACAAGGTAAAGGAAGACCCTACGAAACTCGTTTACGGCGGTGTAACCTACAACCTCGTGACTCTCGCCGACGGCAATACCTGGATGGCGGAGAACCTGCGCTATGTTCCGGAAGGCAAGACTCCGTCGAGCGACTATACCGCCGATGCAGGTATCTGGATTCCTGCCGGTGAAGACAAGGTAGCCGACCCTTCGCTCGTCGAGACCAAAGGTTACCTCTACGACTTCGCGACCGCTTTCGGTGTGGATGCGCTTACCGAGGAGAACGCTTTCTCGTTCGAGGGCAAGCAGGGTATCTGCCCTGACGGCTGGCATATCCCGACCAATGCCGAACTCACCGGTCTTGTAGGTCAGAATGCCAACGGCGCATTGACCGACACCGACGCTCCTTATTATGATGCCGAGGCGAAGGGCGCGCTTATCGACGCTCTCAATGAGGCCGGTTTCAACTGGACTTTCGTAGGTGCCCGCAACAAAGCGACTCTTACCGGTGCCGCTTCTTACCTTTGCACGGTTTACGAGGATGCGGTAGGTGCTTTGTCGTATGTTCTCGGTTCGACCTGCTATCAGGTGCGCAAGAACAACGACAATGTAATTACCAACTACCAGTACTATTCGCTGATGTCTACCTACAATGCAACGAACAAGAAGATTACCGTAGCATACGGAAACGGTCTGTCGGGTTACTCGGTTCGCTGCGTTAAGAATAAGTAATTGAGGCTGCTATATACAGATTTACACTTTTACGGATTATCGGCCGCAGTTTCGTGTGGGATTGTCGTAGTTTCGCGGCGTTCCGCCGTGTTTGCAAGTCTGACCCACCCCCAAACCCCCGCCTCAGGCAGGGGCTTCGGTCGGAACCCGAAAAGTTATACGGTTTTGGAATGCCGTCAGTGTAAAACTTGTATGTAATCGCCATAACGGATAACGAATAGATGAAAAGAACAGTATTATCGGTTCTGATGATGCTCACAACCCTCGCGGCTTCCGCCGACGAGGGTATGTGGCTTGTAAAGGGTATCGATGCGCAGATGTACCGTCAGATGAAGAAGATGGGTCTGCGTCTGAAAGCCGACGACCTTTACAGCGAGCAGTCATCGGCATTGTGCGATGCCGTCGTTGCAATCAACGGCGGTATGGGAAGCGGCAGCATGATTTCCGACGAGGGATTGATGATTACCAATCATCATGTCGCTTACAGCGCGATATGCGCAATCACTACTCCCGAACACAACTACCTCGAAAACGGTTTCTGGGCTGAAAATCGCGAGAACGAGATTCCGCTCGAAGGTTTCAGCGTGCAGTTCCTGCGCGGAATTATCGACGTTACCGACGAAGCACAGGCTTTGCGCGACTCGATGATTGCCGAGAAGAAGTGGAATGCCATGGGCGGCCGCCGTCTTGCAAAGGTTATGCAGGAGCGTTACGCCAAAACGAACGGGTTCACGCCTTCGTGCGAGTCGATGTGGGGAGGCAAGAAGTATTATATCTACTTCTACGAAATCTTCAACGACGTCCGTCTGGTCGCTGCTCCTCCTGCACGTCTGGGTGCGTTCGGCGGCGATACCGACAACTGGGGCTGGCCGCAGCACAAGGCTGATTTCACCGTCTGCCGCGTCTATGCCGACAAGGACGGCAAGCCTGCCGAATACTCCGCCGACAATGTGCCGCTGCATCCGGGCCGCCGTCTGCATGTCGCTCCGAAGAGCGTCGGCGAGGGCGATTTCACGATGGTTATCGGTTACCCGGGAACGACACGCCGCTACATGTCGTCGTTCGCCGTAGATGAGAAACAGCAGGTTCGCAATCCTGTCGTCGTCGATGCCCGCCATCACCGCATGGACATCATGCGCAAGGGTATGGAGCGCAACGATACGGTCCGCATGAACTATTCCGACCGCTATTTCGGACTCTCCAACTATGCCGACTATGCGAAGTGGGAGAATATCTGCTTCGCGCGTTTCGACGTGAAGAGCATCCGTGAGGCGGAGGAGAAGGAGTTGAAGGCATGGATTGAAGCCGATTCCGCCCGCAATGCGCAGTACGGCGGATTGTTCGACCGCATGAAGAAGGGCTACGAGGCACGCCGCGATGCAATGCGCGTACGCACCGACTATACGGAGCGCTGGTTCGGCATCAGCGAGGCGATGATTATGGCCAACCGCCTGGCTTCGACGGTCGGACGGCTCAAACAGCACGGCGAATATATGTTCGACATCAACGACCCGAAACTCGCCAAGTTCGTCGAGTCGATGGCGCGCTTGGAGAAGGCGGACCCTGCGACCGACCGCGAACTGTTCGTCGAAATCGGCGGCAGCTTCTTCGAGAATCTTCCGAAAGGCTATCTCAATGCAAATGTCGATAAACGCCTTGCAGAGTTCGGCGGCGATGCCCGCAAGATGCTCGAATGGACTTACGACAATTCGTGTTGCAGCACGTCGGAGCGTCTGCGCGAGTTCCTCTCCGAACCGCGCCGAATCAAGGCCGTGATGTCCGACCCGCTCGTTTCGCTCGTTACTTCCATTCCGTTCCAGCCGTTCATGCGCAAGGTTATTATGGCTGAACGTTCGGCAGGTGCTTCGGTTGCGGCGGACGAACGCGACTATGCGTCGCTGCTCTACGATTTCCGTCAGGCGGAAGGCAAGGTGCAGTATCCTAACGCCAACTCGACCATGCGTTTGAGTTACGGCAAGGTATGCCCGCTCGACCCTCGCGACGGTGTGCATTACGACTGGCGTTCGACCACGAACGGTTATGTCGAGAAAATCGACGAGTCGAACCACGATTTCCGTTCGGATGCCAAGATGCTCGACATGATTGCTTCGGCAAAGGCTCCGGTACAGGTCAATTTCCTTACCGACAACGATATTACCGGCGGCAACTCCGGTTCTCCGGTTGTGAACGGCCGCGGCGAAATCGTCGGACTCGCATTCGACGGCAACCGCGAGTCGATGGCAGGCGACGTATGGTTCAATCCTGCATACGCCCGCACGGTCTGCGTCGATATGGGCTATATAATGTGGATTCTGCGCAATTACGCGCCGCAGTCGCTGACGGAGGAGATTCTCCGATAATCTACGGTGCGTGATAACTGATAACCTGCGATGTCGTTTTCGAGCGGCGAAAAAATAAGGTGATTTGAGGTGATTAAGGTGAATAAAGTGTTTAATGTCGCCGAGTCATTTATTACCTTACATACTTTATAGCGGCAGGCTTAATGCCTGCCGCTAACATTTGAATACCCTCTATTTTAGTTTCGATGCCATTTGTCGCAATGAGCCCCAATAGCATATCTCGGGGAGATATTTAGGCGCATCGCGATTGTACAACAATTCATATTTGTTTACATACTCTTCTACTTTTGATTCAAACTCATCGATATTAGCGGGTATGGAATTGGGATTCTTCTTTAATTCATAATATTTTAGCCTTATTTATTTTGATAATATAGCCATCTCGCTCTTTATCTGTTTGACATTAATATCGGACTCGATAATATGGGCGTTTTTCATCGGCGTATTTTGCGCCATTCCGCCGCGTGTTAAGAGTTTCTCGAACGGATTCTCGCCTTGCTGATACTCTTTTTTGAGTATGATATGGAATTTATGACGGGTAACAAAAAATGCGGCTCCGACTCTGTTTGCTCCGATTAGAGTCTTATCGACAACCCAGCCATCCTCTGCCAACATGTTCAATGCTTGGCCGAGTGTCATTTTTCCACACCATCTTTGTGTGTTGTTGAACATTAACGTCGTTCGCAAATGTCGGGCACCTCCACGTTGATACAAATCGAGATAGGCAATTTTTGTCTGCGCCGTGGCGCACGCTGCGTATACTATGCACGCAACAAGAATAATGAATCTTTTCATTTTGTTTTTTGTTTTGCCACACGACTCCTGCATGACATTTATATAAAAGAGAAAGTGTGGAGTCAATTCGTTTATCTGTAAGAAGGTTGTGGAATGACCTAAAAGAAAATAAACGATATCAATACCCCACACCGACAGATATGAGGCAACGAAACGCGTAATGCGCATCACCTTAATATCCATGCAGTGAGAGTGTTGTCCGTTTGCCCTTCTTTTTTGAAAACT
>CAZESW010000006.1:0-19856 GCA_964514795.1 uncultured Alistipes sp. | reverse complement strand
CCAACGCCACTTTCGACGTCAGGAAATTGTATACCGACATGTTGCGGCTCAATTCGGCCTGCGTGAGTGCCAACTGCGAGTTGTCCACCTCGACGAGCGTACCGCTGCCGACCTCGTAACGCTTAACCGAGATGTCGTAGCCGCGCTGTGCCTGGTCTACCGTCGCGCTTGCGGAGTGGAACTGCTTCACGCTCGTATCCATCTTGTTTACGTACTGCACGATAGCCACACGCAGCTGGCGCTCGGTGTTCTCGCGCTGCAACTGAATGTTCGACAGATTCAGACGCGCCTGACGGGTCGCCGCACGTTTCGCATTGCCGGCGAAAATCGGAATGTTGAGCTGCACGCCTGCATACGAATATGGGTTCCATGCGCTGCTGACGAAGAACTTGCCGTCGTTGCCGAGTGCCGTGTAGAGGTACGCAGCGTTAATCGACAGGGTAGGCACGTTAGCCATTTTGGTAAGTTTCAGCGCCTTCTGCAACTGCTGCTCCTGAATGTCGAACTGCTTCATCGTCGAGTTCTCTTCGAGGTCGAGCTGCGACAGTTCGTAACCGTAGTTCATCGCATTCTCGTAATCCATGAGCGAACCCGCGACGTCGATATTCTTCTGCAAGTCGATGCCGAGCAGCGCTTTCAGCTGCCACAGAGTCAGCGTAACGCTGTTTTCGGCCTCGAATACGTTCGGAATAGCGTTCTGTACCGTAACGTTCGACGTGATGAGGTCGTACTCCGATACCGAACCTACGTCGTATTTCTTGCGTACGTTCTTGTTGTTCTCCACTGCGTTGTCGTACACGCGCTTGTAGAGTGCGAGCGACTCCTTCGCCATCAGTGCCGAGTAGTATGCCGTAGCGACCTGCTCGACCATGTCCAGCCGCGACGAACGCGCCTTCTCGACCGCGAGTTCGACATCGAGGGCCGATATTTTAAGACTCGTCCACAACTGGGCGTTCACAATCGGCATGGCTGCCGTTACGCCTCCGGTGAACGTATTGTCCGTACCAACCTTGATGGACTGCGTCTGACCGCCGAAATCCATACTCATCGTCTGCTTTGCAATCACGCGCTGGTACTGCGCCGTAGCGTCGATTTGCGGATAGAGGCTCGCATAAGTCCCCTGCTTCGCATAACGCTTGATTTCGATTTCCTGATCGGCAATCTTAATCGTCGGATTCTCGCTCAACGCGATTTCCAGAGCCTGCTCCAAAGTCAGAGTTACGACCTCTTCGCCGGCACTCTGTGCCATCGTGGCGAATCCGGTCATAACCAAACCTAAAACTAAAACCAATCTTCTCATATTCATTCTCTGTAAGTTTGTTTCGTGATTAAAAATCGTACAGTTTTCTATCCTTTACGAGTTTGTCTATCTGCCGCACTCCCTCTTCGGTCGCCATTCCTCGGAAGAAATTGACTATCGTATACATGATTGCACCTTTCTCTGTAACGCCGTCGGGCAGCACGATATTGTTCCTCCGGCTGAAAACCAACATGACGGAGTAGTAAAAAATCGTGATTGAGAGTTCTACGTTGATGTTGCTGTTAATCAACCCGAAGTCTATATAGTTGGAAATCACCTCGCGGAAGCGGTTTACCCCCCCCCAGATATGCTCCTCTTGCAGGCGACTGTAAATCGCCGGATAGAACTTTTGGAGATTTGTCATCAGCCGTCGGTTGCGTTCGCCGCAGTCGAGCATTATTTCGAAACCGATGAACATCGCCTCGAATTTGCCAAGGCTTTGCCGTGTGGCTTCGGTAATCTGCCGCATCTGCTCGTCGAACAGATGTTTCATGCAGAGGTATATCAACTCCTCCTTGTCGGCAAACATCTCGTACAGTGTGCGTTTCGAGATGCCGAGCGCGTGGGCTATGTCGTCCATGCGAATGGATTTTATTCCCAGTTCAACGAACATTTGCGCTGTTTGTGCTATGATTCTTTCGCGTTGTGACATAACTGTGCTCATTTCGACTGCAAATATACGCAAGAAAACTTAATAAACAAGAAAAGTTTTCGAGTTTTTGTGTTTTTCTTTGCGCACAAATCATTCCGTTTCGCGCATAAACGCATAACCGACCTTATAATCAAGGTCGGTTGTGCGTATGAAAGTCCTTAGGGTCCCTAAGGTCGTTAAGTTATTTCCGTCCGATTCTCCTGAACGGAAGTTTCAACACTCCGAAGAACGCTTCGCCGAATATTCCGCTCGACATTTTCGATGTTCCCGCCTCGCGGTCTACGAAGATTATCGACTCCTCGCCTATGCGGAAACCGAGTTTCCATGCAGTGTATTTCATCTCTATCTGGAATCCGTAGCCAATCATCCTCACCTCGTCGAGGTTTATCATCCGCAAAACCTCGCGCCGGTAGCCGACGAATCCCGCCGTAGCGTCGCATACGGGCATTCCCGTAACCGTGCGGACGTAACGCGATGCGAAATAGGACATCAGCAGCCGCGACAACGGCCAGTTCACCACGTTCACTCCGCGGACGTAACGCGAACCGACGACGACATCCGAATCCGTTTCGAGCCTACGGACGAGCCGCAGCAGGTCGTCGGGATTGTGCGAGAAGTCGCAGTCCATCTCGAATATCATGTCGTAGTCGTGCTCCAAAGCCCATCGGAAACCGGCGATATACGCCGTTCCCAGTCCGAGTTTTCCGCTGCGCCGGATTATGTGTATGCGGTCGGGTGCCGCCGTGCGTTCCTCCTCGATGATTTCGGCGGTGCCGTCGGGCGAACCGTCGTCCACGAAAAGCATGTCGAATCCGCCGTCGAGCGAAAGCACCTTCCGTATCATCCGCGCGACGTTCTCGCGTTCGTTGTATGTCGGAATAATTACGAGTTTGCGCATAATTACATCAGTTTATCGAATCGGCGCGTGCCGAACAAATATTTCAACAGAATCATACCTTTATATATATACCGCGATTCGGCGACCGCTCCGCCCCTAATCTCGCGACGTTCGCGTGCGAGCCGAGGATGCCACTTTATGAAATCGCGGTATGCCGCGAAAACGGCCTTGAATCCGCCCGTATCTCCGCCGAACAGATAACTTGCCGCCGCCGCCATGTCGAGCAGCGGCCGCACGACCGCCACGACTGCCCGCTGCAAGGGCGGTGCGCAACGGTAGAGCATCGCGAGATTGTTGCGGTGGTTCAGGAAAATCTTGCGCGCCGAACCGTTCGCCAGCGTTCCTCCGCCGAGATGATAAACCTTGCTTTTGGGTACGACCTCCACGCAGTAACCAGCCAGTTGTGCCCGCCAACATAGGTCTATCTCCTCCATGTGTGCGAAAAACTCGCCGCACAACCCTCCGAGCGAGCGGTAAACGTCGGCACGGCAGCAGAATGCGGCTCCTCCGACCCAAAAAATTTTGCGGCGGTCGTCATACTGCCCCTCGTCGCGCTCTACGGAGTTCAGAATCCGTCCGCGGCAGAAAGGGTAGCCGAGCCAATCCATGTAGCCTCCCGCAGCCCCCGCATATTCGAAACGGTCGCAGTCGGTGTACGACAATATCTTCGGTGCGACTATCGCGACGGTCGGGTCGCTCTCCAAAACGGACGTCAGCGGTTCGAGCCAGCCTTCGGGCGTTTTGACGTCGGAGTTGAGCAGCACGAACGCTTCGTAGCCGTCCAGTTTGTCCAGTGCGCGGTTGTAGCCCTCGGCGAATCCGTAGTTGCGGTCGAGCGAAATCCACCTGACGGTCGGGAATCCGTCCCGCACGACCTCCGCCGAATCGTCCGTCGAACCGTTGTCGGCGACGACGATATCCGCCGATGGGGTATTCGCCACCACCGACGGCATAAACCGGCGCAGATGCTCCGCTCCGTTCCAGTTGAGTATGACTACCGCAGTTTTCATCCGTTGGTCCTGTCTCTGTATGCCGTTCCGTCGGCATTCCGTCGGAACTTCCAGCGATTGTGCGACCACATCCACAATTCGGGGCGGCGCACTATCGTCTGTTCCAGACAACGCACATATCGTTCCGTAATCTCGTATCGTTCGACAGGCTCCCTGCCGTCGTATATCAGTTTGTATTCGCAGTGATAGTATCCGCGGCGGATACGGTCCATTTCGAGATAGTAGACCGGCAGTCCGAATTTCATCGCCAGCCGTTCGCCGCCGTCGAAGAACAGCGACTCGTGGTTCAGGAAGTCGAACCAGTGCACCTCACCGCGCGGAGGACTGTTCTGGTCGGAGATAAGACCTATGACTATCTTCCGTCCGTCGATGCCGTCGGCGTGCTCCATGTAGAACCGCATGAAATTGCTGCTAGGCACCGGTTCGACCGAATCGGTGCGGCGCATACGGAGAAAGAAATCGTCCATCGCGGCATCCTTGATGGTGTGGTACGCCACGACCAAATGGTGCGATGTCAGCCACAGCGAAGCGAACGAGTTGTACTCCCAGAATCCGTAGTGCGAGGTCAGCACGATGACGCTGCGTCCGGCGATGATGTCCGGCAGATCTGCCGCTCCGTGGAATGTCATGCGCCGTGCGCGTTCGGCCTCGCTCATTCCGGCGAGCGTCAGCGTATTGACAATCATCTCGGCGAGCGTGTCGTAGTAGTCGTTGCAGATTCGCATTATCTCGCGCCGGCTCTTTTCGGGGAACGAGTCCGACAGCTGACGGATTATCAGCTTGCGGCGATAGCGTATCAGATATTTCAGGATGAAGCAGATAATCTCCTGCAATACGTAATATTGCATCCGGTACGGCAAAACGGCTATCGAGCGGCTGAACAGCCACATCGCTTCGGTCCTTAACCTCTGTATCGCTTTCCCGATTTTATCGCCCATACTCTCCTGTCTATTGTTCGTCGCACTCCTCCGTGTCGTTGTCGGCGGTGCGTCGTTTGAGCCCCTTACCCGAAAGCACGATTACGAATTCGCCTTTCGGTTCGTGAGCGCGGAAATAGTCGGCTGTTTCGGCGAGCGTACCGCGCACCGTCTGTTCGAATTTCTTGGTAATCTCCCTCGAAACCGAAACCATGCGCTCTGCGCCGAACACCTCCGCCATCTGTTCCAGACACTTCACCACTCTGAACGGAGATTCATAGAAAATAATTGTGCGCTCCTCGTCGCGCAACTCCTCCAATCGCTTCATGCGACCCTTTTTCTGCGGCAGGAATCCCTCGAAACAGAATTTGTCGCACGGAAATCCGCTCTGTACGAGCGCCGGAATCAGCGCCGTGGCTCCGGGAAGCGTCTCGACCTCGATTCCCTGTTCGACGCACGTGCGCACGAGCAGAAAACCCGGGTCGGAGATTCCGGGCGTGCCTGCGTCGGAAATCAGAGCGACGTTGCGCCCCGCAGCGATTGTTTCGGCTACCATTCCGACCGTCGCATGTTCGTTGAACTTGTGGTGCGACCGCAGTGGCTTCTCGATGCCGAGGTGTTTGAGCAGGAACGCGCTCGTCCGCGTATCTTCGGCGAGTATGAAATCGACCTCCTGCAACACCTTTATCGCCCGCAGCGTGATGTCGTCGAGATTGCCGATTGGAGTGGGTACTATGTAGAGTTTCGACATGCCGTTCTCGGTTTATTTGCGGAATTTGCGCTGTATCAAATCCATAATCAGTTTCGCTCCGTCCGACGAACTGCGCCACGAGTAGTTCTCGACGATATGTATCATGCAGTCGTCGAGGTTGTCGAACGAATCGAGTGCGACGATGGCCTTCTCGTATTCAATTGCGTCGTTGTCGAACAGGTCGCGGATAAGCAGGAAACGGTCGTTGATGCCTATTGCCGTCCGCAGCGATGCCACGGGCGCCGACTCGGCTATGCCTTTCGGACGCGCGATGCTGTCGCCCAGCGTGTGGACATCGGCACGCAGCACGTCGCCGAGTACCGTCTCCTCGCTGTCGGCGGTCGCCGCAACAGGTGAATGCTGCTCTGCCGGGGCTGGATTTTCGACAGGTTGCTCTAAATGCTCCTCCGGCTGCTCCTTGACGGGTTCTGCCGCAATATCTTTCGCTGGCTCGGGCTGTGTCATCGGTTCGGGCTTGCTTTCGGGAATGATTATCGGCATATCGTCGTCGTAGAGCGACATTATCACCCGTCTGCGCGACGAACGCGGACGTATGACCTCCTCGTCGCCGAACAGCGACTGCTCTGTGTTGCGTATTTCGCTATGTATTTTGACGGTATCTTCGGCTGTGTCCTCGATTTCCACGACCGTATCTTCGACCGGCTTGTCCTCCGGCTCTTCCGGTTTCTCCTCCGTCTGCTCTACATTCTCCTCCGTCTGTTCCGGTTCTTCGGCGGCAGGCTCTTCCGATTGAATCTCTTCCGGCTCCTCGGCAACCGCTTCCTCCTGCCCGCTCTGCTCCGGTTCTGCTGCCTGCTCCTGCTCGGCCTCCGTCGGTTCTTCGTCTTCCTCCGACTCCTCCTCGTCTGGCATTATCAGTTCAACCTCTATCTCCGGCTCGTCCGACTCTTCCTCGTCGGCGACATCCTCTGCCGATGCGGGTGCTTCCGCTGCGACCGGCGGAACGACGACCGCGGCAGTCTCCGCAGCCGGTTGCGCACTCTCGACAGCGGCACCGCCGAAACGTATCTCCGTGTAAATGCGCCGCAGCTCTTCGAGTGCGAGGTCGCGCTCCAACTCCGTGACGCCTGCATTCTCCCAGCCCTCGACGAGCGACTGCACGCGTGCAAGACCAATTTTTATATTGTCAAAATCCATAAGTTTCCCCATTTAGACATTCAATCTCCAAAGTTATGAAAAATTTGCGAATCCTCAAAGCGAATTTTTCGGAGTGCTGAAAGTCCTTAATGACTTTAATGTCCTTAACGACCTTAACCGACAAAAAAAGCGGCAGACCCGAAGCCTGCCGCTGACCTTAATCTACCTTAACCGACGCTCGACGCTATTTCTGCCGGAAATATATCTGCATCGGAACGCCCGAGAAATCCCAGTGCTCGCGAATCGTGTTTTCGAGGAAACGACGGTAATTCTCGCGGATATACTGCGGCAGGTTGCAGAAGAAGACGAACTGCGGCGTCGGCGTCGGCAGCTGCATCGCATATTTGATACGGATATATTTTCCCTTAGTCGATGGCGGCGGCGTCTCCTCGATTATCGGCAGTATGAAGTCGTTGAATTCCGACGTCGATATGCGGCGGCTGCGCGACTTGCATACGCGAATAGCCGTCTGCAAAACCTCCAATATACGCTGTTTGTTGAGTACCGAAGTGAAGATTATCGGAATGTCGCTGAACGGCGAAAGACGCTTTTCGAGGAACTCGCGCCACTCCTTCATCGTGTTGTTGCCCTTCTCTACCAAATCCCACTTGTTCACCACGATAACGCATCCCTTGCGGTTGCGGACAATCAGATTGTGGATGTTCAGGTCCTGCGATTCGAGTCCCTGCTGCGCATCGAGCATGAGGATGCAGACATCCGAAGCCTCTATCGCGCGAATCGAGCGCATCACCGAGTAAAACTCCAAATCCTCCATCGTCTTGCCCTTCTTGCGCATGCCGGCGGTATCGACCAGATAGAAATCCATGCCGTACTTGTTGTAGCGCGTGTGAATCGAGTCGCGCGTGGTTCCGGCAATGTCGGTGACGATGTTGCGGTCCTCGCCGAGCAGCGCGTTGGTCATTGACGACTTGCCGACATTCGGACGGCCGACGATGGTTATTCGCGGCAAATCCTCCTCCTGCTCCGCCGAGCAGTCCTCCGGCAGGTGGCGCAGGATTTCGTCCATCAAATCGCCCGTTCCGCTGCCCGACATCGAGCTGATGCACATCGGGTCGCCCAGTCCGAGCGAATAGAACTCGTGCGACGAGTAGATGAGTTCGTAATTGTCCACCTTGTTGCAGACGAGGATGGTGCGCTTCTTGGCACGGCGCAGAATCTCCGCCATCATCATGTCGAGGTCGGTAATGCCCGTCGAAACCTCGACGAGGAACAGAATCACGTCCGCCTCCTCGATTGCGAGCAGCACCTGCTTGCGTATTTCGTCCTCGAAAATATCATCGCTGTTCACGGCATAACCGCCCGTGTCGATAATCGAAAATTCGCGACCGTTCCAGTCCGTCTTTCCGTAATGACGGTCACGCGTCGTACCCGCGGCGGCATCGACAATCGCCTGCCGCTGTCCGACCAGACGGTTGAAAAGCGTACTTTTGCCCACGTTCGGGCGACCTACTATTGCAACAAGACTCATAATTATCGTAAATTTGTGCGCCGCAAAGATAGTCCTAAATTCGCAGACAAAAAAATTTAGAGCCGCAAGCCGGAAGATTTTCAAAAATTTCACTATTTTTGAAGGGTTGTTGCCGTGCCCGCGACCGAATGCGGACGACGCAAAATACTGTTTTATGAAAAAAGCACTGTTGGTAATATCCCTCCTCGCCGTGATGCTCGTCGCGGGGATGGGCGATGTCTCCGCCGAGGAGCGCAATACGGAGAAAAAACGCAAGAGCAGCGGAGTGAAGGTGAGCACCGAATGGGGACTTGTCGCCGGAGTGTCGTATCCGTGGATGACCTACGGTGCACCGGAGCACCCGTCGTTGAGCATCCGTCCCAAAATGGGATTTTCGGCAGGATTCCACATGGCGCTGAAATTCGGCAAGACCCTGGCGCTGCAACCCGAAATCGTGTACAACTACTCTCCGATACGCATCGCCGACCCGTCGGAGAAGTTCAGCTCGCGCATCAAGGCGCAGTCGTTGCAGGTGCCCGTGCTGCTCTCGGTGCGTTTCTGGATGATACGCATCAATGCCGGTCCGGTCATAACGCTGCTGGACAATCCCGTGTATGACGACAAAGGCGGCGACCGCGTGATGTTCGGCCGCATCTATCCGACATTTTCCTATACGGTCGGTGCGGGAGTTAAGGTGCTGCGGCATCTGCTCATCGACCTGCGCTATAACGGCAGGTTCAACAAATCGACAAATTTCGTGTCCTACGATTCGTCGCACGACGGATTCGAGTTCAGGACATCGACCCATAACGTTCAACTTAAAATAGGTTATCTTTTCTAACTGCAATGACGGAAGCTGTAAGCAGAGAAATAACGGTAGAGAATGTAGACACGCGCGAACTCTACGGCGCGAAAAACGTATATTTGGAGCAAATCAAGGCTCTGCACCCGAAACTTAAAATCATAGTCCGGGGCTCTTCGCTCAAAGTCCTCGGCTCGAAAAGCGAAACCGAACGCTTCGAACGGCGCATGAACGGTCTGATAGACTATTTCGACCGCTACGGCCATATCTCGAAAGAGGTCGTCGAGCAGTCGTTCGCCGGCGGATTTACCGACCGCGAGCGTCAGTCCTCCGAGGGCGGCGACCGTGAGGCGATAGTTTACGGCAACAACGGTATCATCGTCAAGGCGCGCACCGAGAACCAGCGAAAATTAGTCGAACTCTACGACCGCAGCGACCTGATTTTCGCCACGGGTCCCGCAGGTTCGGGCAAAACCTACACGGCAATCGCACTCGCCGTCCGTGCTCTTCGCGACAAGCAGGTGCGCCGCGTGATTCTGACACGTCCGGCAGTTGAGGCGGGCGAGAAACTGGGATTCCTGCCCGGCGACCTCAAAGAGAAACTCGACCCCTATCTGCAACCGCTCTACGATGCGCTGAACGACATGATTCCGGCGGCGAAACTCCAAAAGTTCATGGAGGACGGCACCGTCCAGATTGCACCTCTCGCCTATATGCGCGGACGGACGCTCGACAATGCGTTCGTGATACTCGACGAGGCGCAGAATACGACCATGTCGCAAATCAAGATGTTCCTGACGCGCATGGGACGCAACGCGAAATTCATCGTCACGGGCGACGTTACGCAGGTAGACCTTCCGCGACGGAGCGACAGCGGACTCGTGCGGGCGATGCAGACTGTGCGCGGCATCGACGGCATCGGCTTCGTGGAGTTCGACAAGCGCGACATCGTGCGCCACGAACTGGTGAAACATATCGTCGAAGCCTTCGACCGCCGCGACAAGGAGGCGGAAAACTGATTTTAGTCAGTTAGGGTCTTTAAGGACATTAAGGTCTTTAGGGTCGTTAGAGACATTAGGAACTTTAAAGACTTTAACAAATAAACAAGGCTGCCTGAATCCGACAGCCTTGAAATTTATGATGGCGATTATATACATTCTACACTAACGCCGTATGACCTTGCGGGTTTCGACAAAAGTCCCCCTCACAGGAGGGGGATTTAGGGGGTGGGTAACACACTTGGCTTAATCCCCGTCGTCGAAACGTTCCAGAATCTGCGAAACCCGATTCGGGGATTAAGGTGGGTAACATCTGTATACGCAGCTTCGCTGCGAGAACCACAACCGTCGACGCTGGATATTAAGAACGGCATATCGGAGTATCGCAAACCCGAAGGATGCAATCCCGATATAGTCATTATCGACTCGATGGATTGGCTCACCGATGCTACGCGACGTAATTGGGGCGCAGAACATGAACGAGCAAAGCGTATAGCCGTCGCCAACGACCTGAAAGACCTCGCCGCCGATGAAAATGTCTGGATGGTGGTTACATACCAATCAACTATTGAAGACAGGGACTGAATTAATAACGAGCACAATATGCTGACCGAATACAATTGCTCGGAGGCAAAAGGACTTGCCCGACCACATACATCTTATTTCGCTTAATCAGTCTTCTTCAGAGCGCAATGAGAATGTAATTCGCCTTCACATTGCCAAAATCCGGTTCTTCAAAAAAGGCGCAACCATAAAGATTGCCACTGACTATGACAACGAAATATTCTACGACAGTCAAAGGTCGCTAAACATAAATATGGAATAGTTAATTATAGGCGGATGATTAATATCATATCAATCAGGTATATTTTCTATGTTAATTGTTACAAATGCGAATCCAAAAATAACTTGCTCTTTTTGTATTTATACTATTGTATATATTTTTTGCCATTTTGATATGATTCCTTTCTTTCAATTGGGCCGCTGTCCCAGTAATAATTAGTTTACAGAATAATCGTATTCATTATCCTGGCGCTGAAAATCAGGTATATATAAAAGTGAGATTTGCAGATGAATGTTTTGTAGATAATATCATCTGTAAATCAATGCGTTGTATTTGTTTTGAGATGCTGGATTTTGGAGTATCGTTGCGATTTGTAGCAGGTTCCGCCCTTACCTTTGTTCCCAAATAAAAAGGCGTTTTATGCAGGGAAAATCGTTAAAACTGCGGGCGTTTTCGTTGCCCGAACTGCTCGTGGTATTGGTCATTATAGGTATACTCGTGCTTGTCGCTCTGCCCAATCTTATGCCGTTGATTTCGCGAGCGAAGACCGTTGAGGCACAGCAGCAATTGGCATATCTGCATTCGCTCGAAAAGTCGTATTTCTATACATGCTCGAAGTATTCGGCATCGCTCGATGAAATAGGCTTCGAGCAATCGACGCTCGTCCGCGACGGCGGACAGGCTAACTATGTGATAGAGATTGTCGAGGCTACGGAGCACGGATTTCGCGCTACCGCCACGTCGATAACGGATTTCGACGGCGACGGCATATTCAACGTTTGGGAGATTGACGAGCGTAAGGAGTTGCGGGAGACGGTAAAGGATTGACGCATGACGGCAGTATTCCCATACCTTTTGCCGCTGCTTCCTGTTGTCGCCATGATGCGTAGCGATATAAGCACACGCAGAATAGATGTGCGCTGGCTTGCTGCATTTGCCGTCGGAACAGTTGCTGCGGGAGTCGCTGAATACGGTTTTCGGGACGCTGCGATATATTCTGCAGCCAATATAGGCATTTTCGGAGCAATGCTTTTGGCTCTCGGTCTGGTTTACGGCTTTCGCCGCCTGCTCCGATACGGATTCGGGGCAGGCGATGCGCTATTCTTCGCGGCTGTCGCACCCGTGTTCAATCCCAGGTCATACGTGATTTACCTTATCGCGACTTTTTCGTGCGGAGCGGTTTGGGGGCTGGCTTCGCACCGCCGCAGTGTTCCGCTGGTCGGTGTCGCCGGATTTACGTTCATCATATATCTTGCCGTGATGCTATGGACGCGATAAAACATATCCCTACGGAGGTAGTCCAACTGCTTTCCGCCGCGGAGGTCGCGGAGTACGGACTTATTCCGTTCGAGCGCACCGACGATGTGCTGCGCTGCCTGTGTATCGAGGGAACCGACTGCACGGATGCGGCGGCGGAGTTGTCGGTGCTGAACGGCTGGCGGATAACGACACAGCCTGTCAAGGAGAGCGAGTTCCGCCAAATCTTTGCGCAGTATTACCATTCGGACGCTGCATCTCGACAGACATCCGCCCGCCGGCCTGCCGAAATAGATACAGGACCCGCATTTCTGATTTCGCTTATCGGCGAAGCATTCGGCTGTTACGCGAGCGATATCCATTTCGAGCCTTACGAGGAGCGGTGCCGCATACGTTTCCGCATCGATGGCAAACTCCTCGAACGATATGTCGTCGATAAGCGGCAATACACACCGCTCGTCAACCAAATCAAGATTATGTCGGGACTCGATATTTCGGAGAAGCGTCTGCCGCAGGACGGACGTATCATGTACGACCGCGACGGGGCCAAGTTCGATGTCCGCGTTTCGACCCTGCCGTCGATATACGGCGAGAAGGTGGTAATGCGACTGCTTACGCGCCATCCGGAACTGCTCGAATTGAAGAATCTGGGACTTTCGGAGCGGCAATACGATGATTATTGCCGCGCTATCGCCAAACCGTTCGGCATGGTGCTTATCTGCGGCCCTACGGGGTCCGGCAAGAGTACGACGCTGTACGCTACGCTGCGACGGCTGAATCGGGTGTCGGAGAATATACTTACGATAGAAGATCCGGTCGAGTATACTATGGACGGCATCAATCAGGTGCAGCTTAAAGAGGAGATAGGTCTGACATTCGCCGGAGCACTCCGTACATTCCTGCGCCAGGACCCCGACATCATAATGCTGGGTGAGGTGCGCGACCCGGCAACTGCGGAAATTGCGGTCCGAAGTGCGCTTACGGGACATCTTCTGTTCTCGACGATACACACCAATACCGCATGGGGTGCGGTCGCACGATTGCAGGATATGGGCATACATCCGTACCTTATCTCGAATACGCTTGTCGCTACTGTTGCCCAGCGGCTCGTGCGCCTTCTGTGCCCGCTCTGTAAACGGGAGGTTTCGACTGCCGACGAAGATAAGTGCGGGATACTTGGCGAACTGAAAATATCGCGATATTATGCCCCGACCGGCTGCGACCAATGCTTCTATACGGGATACAGCGGACGCCGTGCGGTGTACGAGGTTATCCCGATGGACGACGAACTGTCTGCGGCTGCCCGTGAGGGGAGGAGCGACGTCGGCGATATGTTGCGACAACGCGGCATAATGTCGCTGCGTGAGTCGGTTACGGATATGTTCCGACGTGGCGAAACGTCGCTCGATGAATTGATACCGATGTTGAACTGCTAAGAGAATTTGGGATATGAAGAAAACGATACTTTTGGCTGTATGCCTTGTCATTCCGCTGTTGCTGCCGGCACAGCAGCCCGACTCGATGCGTATGGCGGATATAGAGGCCAAATTGAGAGCGGTTGCGGAAATAGACCCGTCCTACGACAAGGAGGTGGATATCTCGGTCGGCAAACTGCAACTTTCGGAACTGCTTAGAAACGTTGCGAGGGCAGGCGAGGTCAATCTGTCGGTAAAGAATGTCGAGAGCATTCCGGTTTCGTGCAATTTCACCAATGCGAAAGTTTCGGATGTAGTCATGTTTCTTTGCCGTGAGTACGGTTTGGATATCGATGTCGTCGGCAATATTGTGGCCATACGTCCCGTAACGGTCGTTCCGCAACCCAAACCGGAACTCGATATCGCGTATGATGCTGCCGATACCACGCTGAGTTACGATTTGACATCGGAACGGCTTATCGAGGTCGCCAAACGCATCAATGCCGTATCTGGCCGCAATGTAATCGCACCACAGTCGCTGTACGAATATAAGATTTCGGGGTATGTCCGACGAATGCCGTTCGACTCGGCTATGCGGACTCTTGCCGACGTGAACGGACTGGGTATAGACAAAGGTGCGGACGGCGTGTGGAGCCTTTATCACGATGATATGAAGGCGGACGGCAAATCTGCATCGCGTCAGTTTATCCGCCGCCGTCAGTTCAACGAAAACGAACTGTCGGTGGACTCGCTCGGTTATATCACGGCACATATCTCGCGCGGCAGCGTTCAGGATATAATTCTGGATGTCTGCGACAGGATGAACCTTAATTATTATTTCGACACACAGATAAACCTTACTACTGGCGTTTATGTCGAAAATGCGGAGTTCGAAACATTGCTCGGCGTACTGCTCAAAAATACGCCGTATACCTACTATAAGGAGCGGGGCATATATGTTTTCGGTTCGGCGGAGAAGAACCGTCTTACGGCAGCCCGCATAATTCCTATGGAGTACCGTTCGGTCAATAAGGTGGCCGACATTATACCGACGGTTATACGCAAGGATTTGCAGATACAGACATTCGCCGATTTGAACAGCCTTATCGTCAGCGGCGACCAGCGTGATGTTTTCCGTGTCGAAACGTTCCTGAAATCCATAGACAAGCCGGTGCCTCTCATTTCGATAGAGATTATCATAGCCGACGTTCAGAAGAACGACATCAAGGAGGCGGGCATCGAAATGGGACTGGGCAAGAGGAAAACCTCGGCGACGCTATCTCCCGGTCTTGACGTTACGCTCGGCTCGTCGTCGGTGAACAACCTTATTTCGCGGTTCAACGGTCTGGGGTCGATGAATCTCGGCAAGGTCGCCCCCGATTTCTATCTTAGCCTGCAATTTCTGGAAGAGAACGGTACGATAAAACTGTATTCCACACCGAAACTGTCTACTCTTAACGGACACGAGGCCTCGCTGAGCAGCGGCGAAACGCAGTATTACAAGGAGGTGCAGAACAACTATTACGGCACTCAGAATCCTATCCAGTCGGAAGCATATACATGGAAGAGTGTCGATGCCAATCTCGATATAAAAGTAACTCCATACGTCTCGCAGGACAAGCATATAACTATGGAGATAGAGATTACGCAGACCGAGTTTACCGCAAGAGAGGAGAAGAATGCTCCTCCGGGTACTGTCACGCGCAGTTTCAAATCCATCGTCAAGGTATCGAACGAGGAGATGGTGCTGCTTGGCGGCATCGACCGCAACAGCCGTGAGAAGACGAGCCGCGGTCTGCCGTTCATCGCCCGCGTACCGGTTCTGAAATGGCTGTTCGGCAAACATAAGAACAACAGAATCGAACGACGTCTGAATATATTCATTAAACCGACAGTAATCGAATGAACCTGCTGCGATACATATTCGGACGGGTCGCGGTAGCGGACATTCGTTTTCGGGAAGACGGTACGGTCGGGCAAAGAGTGCTCCTGTGCGGCCGTAGCGGCGATGCTGCAATTTCCGATGAACCGCTGAACGCATTGGCGAAACGATATGCCGCGGTTGCAGTGTGCTCGGGTGCAGGCGTAATATCGCGACCCGTGCGCGGTGATGCCGCCGAGACGAGGATAAAATCCGGAAACGGAGAGTTCGTGTGGAATGAAACGGAGGACGGCATAGCGTTTATGCGCAAAGATACCGTCGCTTCGGCTCTGTCGTCCATGAATGACGACGGAACGATAATTCAGCGGATATACTGTAATATTTCGCCTGCGGAGGCGGCCGACAGATTCCGCCAGTCTCTTATGTGGCGCGATATGCTCCGTATTGATGAATCGGGGTCGGCATTGTACCGTTCTGTCGCAAAACGGGCTATGCTGCCGGTTCTTACGGTATATCTTGTCGCGGTCGCTGCCGGAACGGTACTTCGGGGCAGATACGACAATCGCGTGCAGGAGCTGCAATCAGAGCAGAAATCGCTCGATGCCGTGCAGCGGTCTGCATCTGCTTCGTCTGCGGAATACGACCGCTTGGCAGATTCGTTCGCACGACGGCTGCCGATGAAGTATTCGGTCGTATGCGACCGTATAGGTGCGGGTGTTCCGGACGGCATACGCCTGACGACTCTGGATATGGAACCCCTGACAAAACGATATAAGCCCGGCGAAACCTTGAAACGCACCGAACGTCTTGTCGCCGTAAACGGCAGATGCACCGACCCGTCATCGGTAGTCATCCTTATCGATTATTTGTCGGAACAGGCGTTGTCCGACAATGTGGAACTGCGTTCGATTGCCCGGACCCGTGACGGCGATATGGAGTTCAGAATAGAGATGAGATTATGAATATTCCGCGTAAATATATAGGTCTGACACAACTGGCGGCACTGTTCGTAATTGCGCCGGTTGCATTGTGGTATCTTTCGATAGGCGATGCCGTAAGGCTCGCTGCGGAGTGCCGCCGCCTCGAAAAGCGTATCGAAGCAATGGCGGAACAGGCGAATGCAGGTTCGGCACATGTGTATACTGCCGACAGGGAACTCGTTATGAGCGGCGAACTGCTTACGATGATACTGCCGTTCGCGTCGGATAACGGTATATCGGTCAGTGACTATGCTCCGTCCGTAACGCTGCGTCAGGGTCGTGCCGAGGTACATACGGCATCGCTTACGATGTCGGGCGATTTTTCGTCGATATTGAGAACGATATACCGAATCGAAACCAATATTCCGTCATGCAAACCGGTCTCTCTGCATTTCGGTGCCGTGCCACCGCCGAACGGACGCGGTAAGGAGCGTCTCGATGCGACGCTTTATCTGGAACAACTGATAAAAACCGATAACTGATGAGAAAATACCTTGCGATTATTCTATGCCTACTGTTATTCGCAGCCTGCGACGACTTTTTCGAAACCGATATTTCGGAACGCAGCGTCGATGTTATCGCTCCGACTGACGGTGCGCACGTTCCGTCCGGCGACATAGCATTCCGGTGGCATGCCCTGGAGCGGGCCTCCGGCTATCGGTTTACGTTAGTGGAACCGTCATTCGATTCCGCATCGCAAATACTTGCCGATACGCTGATAATGGCGGATTCGGTCGCGAAATCTTACGGCTGCCGGATGAATATGGCTGCGGGTGAATACGAGTGGAGCGTCGAAGCATTCAATACCGCTTACGCGAGCCGGACAACGGTATTTTCGCTGACTGTAACAAGCGAGGAGGAGCGATGAAATCGCGATGGACTACATATCTGCTCTCAGCGGTCGTTGTCGTCGTTTGGGGGCTTATTGCCAAGCGCATATTCTTCGGTGCGCCTGAGCAAACGGCTGCGGATGTCGTATGCGAACGAAAAACCGAACGTACGATTTCGACATACGAAACGGATACTCTGCGATGCGACTATCCCGACCCGTTCCGGATAGAGCGTAAAAAGATGTCGGAGCGTAAGCCGAAGACCACGAAGAGGATTGTTCGTCCGGCAAAGAAAAAACGTGACAAGGTAACGATGCGATATTTCGGCTCGGTACGCTCGGACAGACGTATTCTGCATATCGTCGATGTTAATAATGACAGATACGAACTTGCGGTCGGGGAGTGTGCCGACGGTTACATGCTGAAATATGCGGATTCCGATTCGCTCTATTTCGAGAAGGATGAAATGATATACTCTTTAAGCCGAACGATATGAAAATCGCATACCATATGCCTGCCAGGGTATTGCCTACGGTCATCGCGTTGTCTTTGGCGATACTTGTCGCCATGCTCGGCATAATCGCGCTCTGGGAGCAGGAGAACCGCAAGGTGCTGCGGGCCGTCTATCGTCGCACATGCCTTGCGAACCTTGAATCGGCGTATACTCTCTATTGCAATGCTCCTCATGTGTCGGATACGATACGAGGAAATAAATTGCGGCTGTATGATTCCGTGCCGTATGGCGATACGCATATGCGGGTGAAACCGTGGGGCTTGTACGATGCGGTTTTTCTCGCCACTCCCGATTCCGTATTCCGGCAGTGCCGCCTTACCGGTGTGCGCCCGAACGGAACGACGCTTTATTATGTCGATAACGGGTCGGTGTTGAGCGTCTCCGGACGGTGCGAGTTGCAGGGTACGCTTCGTCTGCCGAGCAACGGATTGCGATACGGGCGCATGCGCGACAAAGTCTATTGCGGCAGTGTCAT
Organism: uncultured Alistipes sp.; assembly: GCA_964514795.1. GTDB lineage: Bacteria > Bacteroidota > Bacteroidia > Bacteroidales > Rikenellaceae > Alistipes. The sequence continues at coordinate 1,765 of CAZESW010000006.1, read as the reverse complement.
TCCTCAAACCCGCATCGGCATCTCGGACAAGAAGATGCCTGCGGTGAAACGAACGGCAATGGAAAATGTCCGGCAGCTGCTCGAACCGTGCGACGACGAATATACGGTCTTGCCCGACAGCGTACACCGTTCATTCATACGGGACTCGACTCTGTGCCTGCGCCTTGGTTCGGCGACCGTGTCCGATTGCGGACTTTACGGAAATATACGGTTGACGGCTGACGAACTGCATATAGACTCAACCTGCCGTATGAAGAATATAGTTATATGCGCCCGCAGAGTTTCGATTGCCGACGGAGCGAATATATCGGCTCAGATATTCGCCCGCGATACGGTCGTGGTCGGCAAACGGTGCACTTTGGAATACCCGTCGGGAATATATGCGGAATCCTACGCCGAAATCGGCGATTGCAGTACGGTGGACGGCTATGCGATAGTGCGTGCATCGCCGTCGGAGAAACATATTGCGCCGTCGTACAGACAGTCGCTAACGGCGCGTGTACGCGGGTTGCTGTGGGTCGAGGGCAGGGCGCAGTTGCAGGGCATTGTCAGCGGCAGGGCCGTGCTGGAACGGGCATATATTTATACGCCGCACGGATACTATAAGGATATGGTCTGCGATGCTTCGGTTCTCGAAAACGATGTTACCGCCCAACCGAAATGGATGGAGGCCGATACGCTCGGAAAGGAGGTCGCATGGTTCGACTGAGAGGCTCATCGCTGGTCGAGACGCTCGTAGCCGCAGTGATTTTTCTGGTTGTCTTCGCCGCGTCGATGGAGATGCTTGCCCGTATTACCGTTTCGGAAGAGTCGGCGGCGGATATGATATCTGCCGAGTTGCAAATGCAGCGGGCATTCGACAGATATGTATGCGCACCAGCCGGAACATCGCATATTCAGGAATACTCTTGGGGCGACATTGTGGTTTCGGTCGAACGTTACGGCGAATCGCGACGATTGAATGTCGTGGAGGTCTGCTCCCGCCTTAAATGCGGCGGACGGGTTTTACGATACAGGAGGATAGTGGAGTATGAAGAGTGAATTGCGGGCATCCACGCTTGTCGAACTGCTTGTAACGATGATTGTGGCGGGAATAACGATACTTGCTGTTATGGATGGTATGAATATCATTGCGGCTGTACATGCCGACCGGGTGCGTCGTCTGCGCCGTTACAGCGAACGGATAGAGGGCTTCTACCGCCTCGATGAACTTTTGGGATATGCCGACAGTCTCGTTGGCGGCGCGTACGGCGAGGCGGAAATATGGAGAGACGGCAGCATGATGGAGTTGTTCTCATGCGATTCGCTGCTGATATGCCGTGCAGGGGATTTCTGCGATACGCTGCTGCATGAAATTGCGGGAATGCGTATGTCTGCGGATTCGCTTTTCGTGGATATTTCGGATACGCTGACCCTGTCGTTCCCGATGCCGGTTGCGAAAACTGCCGCTTACCGTCGCAGAATTGATTTGACGGAAAATGATTTCGGATATGAAGAAGATGACCGATAACGATAAGTCTGCATTCTTCGAGGAGTTGAGAATGCTGCTCGATGCCGGACTCGATTTCTCACGTGCTTTTAAGTTGCTTATATCCGGCAGTACGGATAATGCTGTGCGCAATCTGTTGCAGACGCTGTACGACGATGTCGTCGGCGGAATGTCGCTCGCCGATGCGATAATCCGCTCAAATGCATTTGCCGCACTCGATTCGGGCGTCATACGCATAGGCGAGCAGACGGGACGTTTGCAGGAGGCGTTGGGATT
>CAZESW010000005.1:0-19917 GCA_964514795.1 uncultured Alistipes sp. | reverse complement strand
ACTTGTTCTTGTCCACGTTCGCCAAATCCTTGGTCAGCCACGAATATTCGTTGCGTGTGAATCCGCCCGAGCATCCGCCGCCCGTACCGTTGGCGATTACGTTGTTCATGCCGACGACATGCACGTCGCCGCGGTCGAACGAGAACCGCGTAGGGCCGAAATAACTCTTGAACCGTGCGTCAGACGGTGCCGAGTCGGTGTCGGATGAATACCAGTCGTGGTTGCCCATGACGGTGAAGAAGTGCGCTCCGGTGTTGGCGTATGTCATTGCCGAATACATGTTCGACCACATGGTCGCGTTGCTGTTCCAGAGCAGGTCGCCGAGAACGATGCTGTAAACGTTGTCATACGAAGCCATCGTCGATTTGATGTCTTTCGCCGTTTCGTTCAGGAAGCGGTCGATACACAACTGGTTCTTCGTTTGCGGGTCGGCCATGCAGCAGAGCGTCCATTTGGTCTGCTTGCCGCCTGCGAGCGGCGACAACTTGAAATCGTAGACGTCGGTCGTTGCGACTATCGGCGTGTAGAACGACGGATAGCCGAGATTGTCGTAGTTCACTTCGTACTCGGCAGGAACGGTGTAGTAGATGAACTCCGCCTCCTCGTTTACGCCAATCGAGTAGGCGCCGTCGCTGCCCGTCTTTACGATATTGAAACCGTCGGTCACGCAGACATTCGCGACCGGATTGCCCGCCGTGTCGGTGATATGGCCGGTGCATGTACGCAGGTTGTCGCTGACGGCCTCTACCGAAATGCGGATGTCATCGATGTGGAAACGGCTCTGAACACCGGTTCCGGGTCTGTTGCCGCAGAACGCTATTCGCGAGGTCGGTTCGACATCTTCGAGCACTACCGAATACTCTTTCCATGTGCTTTGGTCGCCGTCGAGCGTCAGTGTGGCGATGTCACCCTCGGTATATTTGGTGATTCGGTGCGACGCGGCATCGATTGACGTGTCGTTGAACACCTTTACGGCGACAGCCTTTTCGGCTGCGGTTATCGAGGTTCCGCCGTAAGGACACGCCTTGAACGTAACGCGGACAGTCGTCTTGCCGGAGAGCGCGCCGAGCTGCGGCGTGATGAGCGACGCATGCTTGCTGCTGGCTCCGACTTTCAGATAACCTACGCGCGAGAGTATGCAGCCCGTCTTGTTGTCGTCGGCTATCCAGCCCCATTCGTCGAGCCCCATCGGTGCGACGATGCCTTTCAGCGTGTTGAACAATCCTATTTCGGTGCTTGCCTCGCACGAATAGTAGTTGCTGTCGGACTGGTCGGGATTGTCGCCCGATGCCGAATACAATACTGTCGCGCTGCTGCGGTCGGTTCGCGAGTAACCGGCAGTACGTGCAGGCAAATCTCCTCCCCAGAGGTTTTTGCCGAAGTTCTCGAACAGAATCACGTCGCCGACCGACGGATTGGATGTTACGACCTGTCCCGTGAATGCGGGTGCTGTCGTAGCGACGGCGGCAGGGTACTGCATCGACACGTTGTCGGTCAGGTTGCGAACTATCAGATAATAGGTCGTCTGCGGTTCGAGGTCGCCGAATATGAATCGAGGCGGATAATCCTTCTTGTATTTCGCGGTGCTTACCGAGTTCGACGGGTCGTTCAGCGTCCAGCCTACGACCAGATTCTTGCAGTCGATGTCCTTGTAAAGCTCTACCTTGTATTTTTTTGCGATGTCGGTCGTGTAGTTGTACGCGCTGTTAGGCATCATGTCGGCGAGATACTGCACGTTAGCCGGAGTTACCGTCCATCCAACCGCAATCGTGGTGTCCGTCGCACGGACTACGGCTGTCGATATGCCGCTCGTATCGCGGCTGAATTCGAGGGACGGCAGCGAAATGACGTGGTTCGCTTTCGCCGAATAGTCGAGTCCCGACTCCTTCACCGGAGCAATCATCGTTCCGGCATCGGTTACGAATGCGAAAGTCAAACCCTTGCGGTAGTTCTGCGGAGCGATGCAGATGTAAAACTCCGTTCCCTCGGCGGTGATTTCGGCATTTCGGCAGTCGAGCGTGCATTTTTCGGAAGCATCGGCGGTGAAATCGACCGTGCCTTCGGGCATCGCGATTTCGGCTGCTCCCCACATCTTCTCGCCGTCGTTGCCGCTGATGGTTATGTTGCCCAAATGCAGTTTGCCTTTTATGGAAGCAGGCTTTCTGAGCGTTATTTTCAGTACGGCAAGCGGGTTGCGGAACGAGAATCTGTCGTTAGCCGCCGACCATTGACCGAGCAGAAGAGGGTAGCGGAAACCGCTTTCGCCGCAAATCTGGTCGGGCAGTGCGACGGAGAATGTCCGTGCTCCCGTGCTTCCTGCCGCGAAATTGTCGGCGGTTGCCGTAGGCAGATAAGGATATACGGCGTACTGCTCCGCTGCGGGGTCTATCGGACTCTCGCAGTCGAATGTCGCCGACCGTCCGTCCTCCGAAAGAGAACCTTTTCTTACGGCGGCCTTTATCAGTTCGGGTGCGGACTGCCCGCCCGCGAATTTTACGATACAAAGGTCGTCGCCTTCCTCCCATACGGAGTTCTGACCGTCGATTCCTGCGCGGCTTTCGGGCATTGCCATTTCGGCACGGAACGAGTGTATGCCGTCGGCTGCGGTATTGCCGCCGACCGTTGCGGTTTCATCCTCGAACGAGGAGCACGACCACATGGCGAATGCCGCGAATATTGCGGCGATAGAGTAAAGTTGTCTTCTCATTGTCGTATCCTCCCGTTTAGTTTCCCCAGAAATCGTCGTTTTCGTTATCGAATGTCGGGTCGGTGATGTCGCCGTCTTTCGACGAACTTGTGCCGTATCCGTCCTCTATGCGGCATCCGATGATTCGCATGCCGGGTGCCGAGTAGCGGCGGTCTTTCTGCGTATGTAATTTCAGTTTCATTGGCGGTTGTTTTAGGTTTTTTGTAGTACAAATATACGAAAAATGCCGGAGAAAAAACGTATTTATTGCAGAAGCGGCTGCCGACAACGAAAAAAACACTAAATTTGTTCAGTGTATGCGGCGTGTGCCGTGCCCGCTGGTATGGCAGTTGCAGAAAACGAGCGGGCATCATCCGCAAACTGCGGATAGTATGTCGCGGTGCAGCGAACGAAACAGGATATTTTTATGAAGATAAGAGACAGAGTACAGAATTTCGGCAGGGCATTGAGTTCGATGGTGATGCCCAATATCGGCGCGTTCATCGCGTGGGGTCTGCTTACCGCGCTGTTCATTCCGACCGGCTGGTGGCCCAACGAACGGCTCAACGAACTTGTCGGGCCGATGCTTACCTATCTGCTGCCGCTGCTGATCGGATATACGGCAGGAAGCAACATCGCCGGTGCCCGGGGAGGTGTCGCTGCGGCTATCGCCACGGCGGGAGTCATCGTCGGCAGCGAGGTGCCGATGTTTATCGGCGCGATGATTATAGGCCCGATTGCGGGCTGGGTCGTCAAGCGGTTCGACCGCCTCGTCGAGGGCCGTGTGCGTGCCGGATTCGAAATGCTCGTCAATAACTTTTCGGTCGGCATCATCGGCATGCTGCTCGCCATATTCGGCTACTACACGATAGGCAGCGTCGTTACGTCGCTGACGGTATTGCTGAGTGCGGGTGTCGAGGCGATGATGAACCGCCATCTGCTGCCGCTCGTGGCGATATTCGTCGAGCCGGCGAAGGTGCTGTTCCTCAATAACGCAATCAATCACGGCATCTTCTCGCCGATAGGCATAGCACAGGCGAAGGAGTTCGGCGAATCGATAATGTTCCTGCTCGAAACCAACCCGGGGCCGGGCCTCGGCGTTTTGCTCGCATACTGGGCGTTCGGTCGTGGCGCTGCCCGCAGTTCCGCCCCCGGTGCCGCATTGATTCACTTTTTCGGAGGTATTCACGAAATCTATTTCCCGTATATCCTCGCACGGCCGGTGCTGATTGTCGCTCCGATACTCGGTTCCGCCTCCGCGATACTTTTCTACTCGCTGTTCGATGCTGGACTTATCGCACCAGCATCACCGGGTAGTATAATCTCGGTGCTTGCAATGGCTCCGAAGGGCAAGACTTTCATCGTTCTGCTCGGAGTAATCATTTCGGCAGCCGTGTCGTTCATCGTCGCCGCTCCGTTCGTGCGCCGTGCGTCTGCCGAGAACGAAACACTGCCCGAAAACAAGTACAAACCTGCATACAAGCGTCAGGCGGAGGCCGAAGCGGCCGCGAAACGTAATGCGAATGCCGCCGCCAAACCTGTCGGCGAAGTCCGCCATATCGTCTTCTCGTGCGATGCAGGCATGGGTTCGAGCGCACTCGGCGCAACCCGTTTCCGCAAACGCATAGAGCCGCTGGGACTGCCTGTCCGCGTTACCAATTCGCCGGTCAATGCCGTGCCTGCCGATGCCGACATAGTCGTCTGTCAGGGAATTCTCGCTCCGAGGGCGAAAGCATCCGCTCCGACTGCGCGAATCGTCGAAATATCCAATTTCCTGCAAGACCCTGCATTGGACGAGCTGTACGACGAATTGAGCGAGGTAGTCGCCGCTCCGATTTCGGCGGTAGAGTCCGTTCCTGCCGAAACCGTTGCTGAGAAACCTGCCGGACCGCAGACGGCAGCGACGGAGTTTCCGATATTGAACGAAAAGTGCATCCTGCTCAGAGCAAAGGCGGCCGACCGCTGGACGGCTATTCGCGAGGCGGGACGACTGCTCGCCGAAAGCGGATATGTGGATGGCGAATATGTCGAGGCGATGGTCGAGCGCGAGAAGATTGCCACGACATACCTCGGTGTCGGTGTGGCAATTCCGCACGGTACGGCGGATGCCAAATCGAAGGTGCTGCACACGGGAATAAGCGTCGTACAATACCCCGACGGCGTAGAGTTCGGCGACGAAAAGGCGCAGCTGGTAATCGGTATCGCGGGTGTCGGCGACGAACATCTGGAGATGCTGGCGCGTGTTAGCGAGGCGCTCGAAGACGAGGAGGTGCTCGAACGGCTCAAAACCACCTCCGATATGAACGAAATATTGAACGTATTAAAATAGAACGAATCATGCAATCACAGAAAGTTACGCTTTCCGCTCCCAACGGCATGCACGCACGTCCTGCGGGAGAACTCGTCAAACTCGTAAAGTCGCTCGACGGCAAAATCACATTCGCGACCGACGCCAAGGTGGTGAACGCCTCGTCGATGCTCTCGATTCTGTCGCTCGGTCTGAAATCGGGCGCACAGTTCGAAGTCAAAGCCGATGGTGGCGACGAGCAGGGCAACCTGCGCCGGGTTGTCGAGTTCATCGAAAACATCAAGGATTAATGAAATGCATTTCCACCTCCGTCCGTGCTTCCGACGGTTTCGCTGTCGGTCGTGCGTATGTCGTCGTCCGCGAATCCGTGCAGGATTCCGCCGAACCGGCCGGTTCGGTCGGGCAGGAGCACGCCAGATTCGTGCAGGCGTTGTCCGACAGTACGGCCCAGATTGCGGCATTGGCGGAGAATGACGATATTTTCGCTGCCCATCTCGAAATGGTGCAGGACGATATGCTGCGCGAGAGCGTCGAAGCGCATATCGACGGCGGCGAATCCGCCGTTGCGGCTGTCCGTGCGGCAGGTGAGGAGATGGCAGCGATGTTCGCCGCTATCGACGACGAGTATCTGCGAGCCCGCGAAGCCGATATCCGCGATATTTTCTCGCGTATCGCCGCCAATCTTACGGGCGGCGTCCGCAATCCGTTCGACGGCGTGCAGGATGGCGACATAATCGTTGCCGACACTCTTACGCCGTCCGACATGACGATGATAGACTTTACGCGCGTCCGCGGATTCGTTACGAGGGAGGGCAGCGCGACGAGCCACGTCTGCATCATAGCCCGCAACCGCGATATTCCGGCGGTCGTCGGTCTTCACGAAGCGGCGGATGAAATCGCGACGGGCGACATGCTCGCCGTCGATGCTTCGGGCGGCGAAGTGGTTATCGCTCCCGACGAAGCGACCGTAGCGCACTACATGGAGGCTGTGGAGGCGTACCGTCTGCGCCGTCAGCGCGAAAACGAATCGGCTGGCAGAACATTCCGCGACGGTTCGGGCCGGGCGATACACGTTTTCGCCAATGCCGGCGATGTCGGGGAGGTCCGTGCGGCAATTGCTGCCGGAGCCGACGGAATCGGTCTGTTCCGCAGTGAGTTCCTCTATATGCAGAGTGCGTCCGCACCGACCGAACAGCAGCAGTATGAAGCCTATTCCGCCGCTGCCGAATTGTGTGGCGGGCGTCCGCTCGTTATACGTACTCTCGATGTCGGCGGCGACAAGGCACTGCCTTATCTCGATTTCGGCCGCGAGGAGAATCCTTTCCTCGGCTGGCGTGCAATCCGCGTTTCGCTTGCCATGCGCGACATGTTCCGCGAACAGTTGCGGGCCGTGCTTCGTGCGAGCGCACACGGCGACGTGCGGATAATGTTCCCGATGATAGTCGATATCGGGGAGCTGCGCGAGGCGAAATCGCTGCTCGAAGAGTGCAAGGCGGAACTGCTCGAAAAAGGCATAGCATTCGACTGCAATATTAAGGTCGGCGTGATGATTGAGACTCCGGCTGCGGTATTGATTGCGCAGTCGCTCGCTGCCGAATGCGACTTTTTCAGCATCGGAACGAACGACCTGACGCAGTATGTCATGGCTGCCGACCGTGCCAATACGAAGGTTTCGTATCTCTATAATCCCTATTCGCCAGCCGTTGCGTCGGCGATTTCCATTGCGATAAAGGCTGCCGACGATGCGGGAATCGAGTGTGGAATGTGCGGCGAATTCGCTTCGGATACCGGTGCGACACGGTCGCTGCTTGATGCAGGCCTGCGCGAATTCAGCGTCAATATCTCGGCTGTCGGCCGTGTAAAAAGCCGGCTTGCCGAGTTGGTAGGGGAGGAATAGGGACTTTAATGTCGTTGGGTCTTTAAGGACTTTATTTTCGAAAAGCCCCGGAAAACTTGTAGACTACTTCTTTTTGTATTACCTTTGCGATATAAAATATTGCGGCGATACTTATTAATAGTCGGGGTTCTTTCCCGTCTTATGGAGAATGGAGTTAAAGTTGTATCGCCGCTTTCTCTTATACAATGAGCGCAGACATTCGAAGATGTCTGCGCTCGTTGGTTTCAATGACGGTTTCAGCTATTTCTTAGCTTCGAGAATCGGAAGATTGGCCTCGGTCGGTATGTAGATAACCTTGTTCGGAACGTTGTTCTGCTGACGAACCCACAAATACTGGATGTAGGTCGGCGTAATCGAACCGTTCTCTATGCGGATAGCCTCGGCTGCACCTTTGGCGCGTTCGATTTCGGCCTGGGCATTGAGTTTCTCGGCTTCGAGATTCGCCTTTGCCTCCTCGATTTTAATCTGGCGGTTCTGCTCCGCCTTTGCAAGCTCGGCGCGTCCGCTCATCTCCTGCTGCCATACGTTGTACATCGGCAGTCCGAACATAAGACCCAGAATTACAGCGATTGCAATCAGTGCGAGCGCAACCACTCCCCAGATGGTTTCTCCCTGTTTTGTCATGGTAGTCTGTTTTTATTGTTGTCCGAATGAAAAATGGCGTTCCGGAATCCGAAACGCCATCGTTGTTTTGTTAGTCTTCGTCCTCGCGGTGCATCTTCTCGACGTAGATTGCGTGCGCCATCTTTTCGCGCTTTGCAATCGACGGTTTCGTGAAATACTGACGTGCGCGCAACTCCTTCAAAACTCCGGTGCGCTCGTACTTGCGCTTGAACTTTTTGAGGGCTCTTTCGATGTTCTCTCCCTCTTTAACTGGCATGATAATCATAATATTCTCAATTTTTAAATTTTCGTTTTCCTTTTGTCTGTTTTCGGATTGCGTCCGGAATCATGTTCCGTTTCTGCGGCGGATTGTCGAATCCGTAACGTTGTCCGCCGGTGGTTGTGTCAGTCGAAATCTGCGGGTTGGTCACCGAAGCGAAGATAGGGTGCGAGGGCAGTCGCCTGCTCGCGTCCGAATATGTCGTCTTCAATCATCTCTTCGACGGAATTCCAGCCTCCTTTCGATTTCCTGAGTTTAATAATCCTGTTAATCGCTTCGCGGGTCATGTACGGATGCCGTTCCAACTCCGAAGCGGGTGCAAAGTTAATATCTATTTTTGAAATTACACAACTATCGCAGTAAATTTGTTTGCTTATCCGCTCGAAATTTTCTTTCGTAACGCATTTCAACTCCGCGATTTGGTCTGTCGAGTGGAATCCTCCGAGCAGACGGCGGTATTCCATTATCGCCACGACCGTTTTCGCTCCGATTCCCGACACGCTGCGCAGCATAGCCGAGTCGGCGGCGTTTATCTCGACCATTCCCTCGTGCGGGTCGGGTTCGGGAAAGACCACATAGCGTTCGAGCGAATCCGCCATCTCCTCGCTAATGAGGTAGCAGTCGCGCAGTTCGTCCATGTCGCGTATGCCGCCGAATCTGTCGCGATATTTCAGCAATGCCCGTGCCTGACGCGCCGAGAATCCGATTAGGCGCAGATAGGCGTAATCTACGGTGTCGATGCCGAACGGTTCGAACGGCCGCGGAAAGAACCTGCGTTCGCGGGCCGTTACGGAGTCGCGCGCCTTCTCTTTTTTACGTGCCGGATATTTCAACGGTTCGGGTGCGAATCTCTTGTCGATGCGTATATAGGGTTTAATCCGCTGATAGGCGGAGTCGGTGATACCGTAACAGAGTGCGAACTCCTCCTTGATTGAGAATATCTTTCCTCGTGAGCGGTATGCCACGATTCCGACCGCCGTGTTCTTGTCGAACCCCATCGACCGCAGTTCCTCGTATGTTACGGTGTTGGGGTCGAATACGAACAGCGAGTCCTGCGTGAAGATTTCGCCGTCGTTTCCGTAATAGTATTGGTGTACGCGCGGACGGATAAGCAGCACGATAAGAATCAGTAATAATATCGCGGCGAAGATTATCGCTCCACGCAGATTTGCTTTCGTGAAAAACATAACCCTATGATATTACCATTCCGCTTTGTTCGACAGCGAGAGCCGGCGATAACGGCGTGAAGGCGACGGGATGAAGCCGCCGATTCCGTACTCCGCCCATCTGCCGTCCACGAGTTCTACGGTCGCTTCGGACGATGTCACGACATTCGGCCATCGTGCAGGATTGCCCTCTCTGCCCGACGTTTTGGGGCGGGCGTCGATAATTACCGTACCTCCGTCCGACAGCGCGATGTCGCGCCGAGAGTCGGTATTGGCTGCCGCGAGCCACAACAATTCCGTTCCGTCGAGGTCTGCCGCCGCAGTGTCGAGTATCGCCGCGAAATTGCATTTGATTTTGTTCTCCGCAAGCAACCGCGCAGTGTCGATATTTGCGTCGGGCCGTGCGAACAGAAGCAGCGTGCTCCACTTTTCGAGAAAATCGGTGCGGCATTCGACGCCGTCGGGCAGCGAAATTGCCGATGGAACGGTCGTTGCCGATTCCGTTTTGACTTTTACGTCTGTCAGGTCTATTGCGATTTTGCCTCCGTAACCGCATTCGGCCGTCGCATGGTCGAGCACGTCGTAGATGCCTTCGCCGCGGATAACGGCTCTGCGAGGGTCGCAACTGCGCAGCAGGTCGGCAAGGCAGTCGGCGGAGCGGACATTGCAGTCGTGAGGCGCGATGACGAGATATTTGTTGAACATCATCTGACCTGCCCCCCAGAGCGACTGGGCGACCTTGACAGCCTGCCCCTCGTAGCGTTTTTGTATCGAAACTATCGCTATGTTGTGAGAAGTTCCCGCCTCAGGCATCGTCAAATCGACGATTTCGGGTTGCAGGGCAAGCCTTATCGGTGCGAGGAATATCCGTTCCGTCGCCTTCGAGATGCTTGCATCTTCCTGCGGCGGTATGCCGACGACAGTAGCGGGGTAGACGGCATCGCGACGGTGAGTGATTGCCGTAACGTGGAATTTCGGATATAGGTCTTTCAGCGAATAGAATCCAGTGTGGTCGCCGAAATCGCCCTCCGTTGCCAACTCCTCCGCCGTATCGACATAACCTTCGATTACGAAATCGCAGTCGGCTGGTACATAAATGTCGTTGGTCAGACACTTGACGAGCCGCACCGGTTTGCGTCGCAGAAATCCGGCGAGCAGGTATTCGTCCATATTGTCGGGCATCGGTGCCGTCGCGCAGTAGGTGTAAATAGGGTCGCCGCCGAGCGTTACCGAAACAGGCATCCGTTCGCCGCGGCTTTTGTAGGCGTCGTAGTGTCGTGCGCCCGTCTTGTGGCGGTGCCAGTGCATGCCGGTCGTGCTGTCGTCGAATATCTGCATGCGGTACATGCCGACATTGCGGATTCCCGTGTCGGGGTCTGCGGTGTTCACCATCGGCAGCGTAACGAATCGTCCGCCGTCGCAAGCCCAGCATTCGAGTATCGGCAATGCCGAGAGCGACGCTTCATCGCCCGTCCTGACTACCTGCTGACACTCGCCGCGACGTGAAGACAGTCGCGGAAACCACTGTGCGACTTCGCCTAACAGCGGCAGCATCCGCAGTTTGTCCGTCAGTCCGTTTTTAGGCGAAACAACTTGTTTTATAAGAGAGTCGATACGCTCGGATATGTCGTCGAGCCTTTCAACGCCCAAAGCCATCGCCATACGGCGCTCCGAACCCATAAGATTAGTTGCGACGGGAAATTCGGTGCCCGTATTCTCGAACAGCAGGGCCTTGCCTCCGTCGGGGCTTTTCGCCATACGGTCGGTAATCTCGGCGATTTCGTAAGTCGTCGAGACCTTTGCGCCGACGCGAATCAACTCGCCGGCGCGTTCGAGGTCTTCGATATATTTTCGCAACGAACCGTACATCGGCTATGCTTTATGTTCGGCAGCGGCTGCACGAACACGTTCTTCCATTATGCGCTTCTCCTTGCCCCACGCCACGGTGCAGATTGCTGCGGCAACGAGCGTCGTGATAAGGAACATCCAGAAAGTGAAATCCCAGCCGAGCGAACTGCTGGCGACGTAACCCATAGCGATTTTCGAAAGTACGGCGTCGCCGAGCATGTAACCGAACAGACCCATGAATCCTGCGGCTGTTCCTGCCGCATTCTTCGGAACGAGCGACAGAGCCTGCACTCCAATCATGGCGATAGGACCGTAGACCGCTCCGCCGATTATGGAGAGAGCGACGTAGACTATATATTTGAGCGACAGTCCGGTGAATGCTGCGATAGCGCCCGCTTCCCAGTACATCACGATGCCTACGGCAACCAGAAGCGTGAAAATGACGTTCACCGGAGCGCAACGGCCCTGGAAGAACTTCGACGACATCCAGCCGCAGAGAATCGTACCCGGGATACCTGCATACTCGAACAGAGCGAATGCCCACGAACTGTCGTCTTTCGTCAGTCCGCAGACCTCCTGCAAATAGGTGGGCGACCAGTCGCTGATACCGTAGCGGACGAAGTATACGAATACGTTTGCGGCAGCGATAAGCCACAGCATCTTGTTCTTGAACACATAATCGACGAACAGACGGCGGAACGGAATCTTCTCCTCCTCGCCTTTCGACGCCTTGGCGCCCGTGTAGTCCTTGCGGTAGTCCTCTATCGCAGGCAGACCGCACGATTCGGGCGTGTCGCGCAGAACCATCCAGCAGAACCATGCGAAGAGCAATGCGACGACGGACGGGAATATGAATGCGGCGCGCCACGATTCGGCGATACCCATTGCTCCGAACACGAGAACGCCTGCCGAAACGAGCAGCGCAAGAGTTCCGTTGCCGACGTTGTGGGCGGTATTCCATACCGACATCTTGAAACTGCGCTCGTTCTGCGAGAACCAGTGGGCGAGGATTCGTCCGCACGGAGGCCAGCCCATGCCCGACAGCCATCCTGCGAGCAGCATGAATACGAACAGAATGCCTATGTTGGTTGAGTAGTCGCCGTCGATACCTGCGCTGAACGGCAGCAGACCGACTGCGAGCATTACGAGCGATGCCAGAACCAGACCGATGGACATGAACTTGCGGGCGTCCGAACGGTCGGAAACGCTGCCCATGATGAATTTGCTGACGGCGTAGGCTATCGGTATACCCGCCATTGCCACACCGGCACCGGCTTTGTCGATAAGCCCTTCGTTTATCATGTCGGGAACTGCGAACGACAGATTTTTGCGGACGAGGTAGTATGCCGCATATCCGAAGTATATGCCCAGAAATACTTTCAGACGCATCGACTTGTACTCCCTGTCGATTTTGTCTGCCGGCATCTGCGGTTTGTGTGCCGGCGGCGCGAGAAAATCTAAAAATGCCATTATTTTAAGTTTTAGGTTTTATTCCGGTTAAGGTCGTTATAGTTTTATATCGTATATCTGTATTACGCCGACAAGATGTTTCTGCTCGTCCACGACGAGCAGCGAATTGACCTTGTGGCGCGTCATCATCTTCTCGGCTTCAATCAGTTTCTCCTCCGGACGAATCATCTTCGGCGACGGAGTGGCAATATCCATCGGCCTGATATTGAAGAATTCGGCCTGCTGGCTCTCCATCGCACGACGTATGTCGCCGTCGGTGATGATGCCGAGAATCTCATCGCCGCGCTGTATGACGATAAGTCCCAGTCCGCCCTGCGAGATGGCGTGAATCATGTCCGTGGCCTTGCAATCCTCGTCCACGACCGGCAAATCGTGCTTGCGCATGACGTTGCCTACCGTCATCAGGAGTCGCCGTCCGAGACTGCCGCCCGGGTGCAGTCGCGCGAAATCGGTGGAGGTGAAGTCGCGCAGTTTCATCAGTGCGCAGGCTATCGCGTCGCCCATGGCGAGTTGCGCGGTGGTCGAGGTCGTCGGTGCGAGGTGCAGGATGCACGCCTCGTGGTCCACCGACACGTCGAGATGGATATTAGAATTCTTCGCCAAAGCCGATTCGGGATTTCCGGTCATGGAAATCAGCGTATTGCCGTTGTCGAGAATGAACGGAACGATTTTTAGCACCTCGTCGGTCTCGCCCGAATAGGAGAGGGCGATGATGATGTCCTCCTTGGAAATCATGCCCAAGTCGCCGTGGAAAGCCTCCCCGGGGTGAAGATAAAAGCTCGGAGTGCCCGTGCTTGCCAATGTGGCGGCTATCTTGCGGGCTACGAGTCCCGATTTGCCCATTCCCGTCATGATTACCTTTCCGTTGCTGGCAAGTATGGTTTCGACGGCACGGATGAACTCGTCGCCGAGTTCCGATTTCATTTTGAGCAGTGCGTCCGCTTCGGTCTGCAAAGCCTCGCGGGCTACGTCCAGTATCAGTTTGCTTTTGTCGCTGTTCATTACAGAAGTGATTTTATTACGGTTTCCAAATCGTCGAGCCGCAGCATGTTCGGGCCGTCGCTCTTGGCGTTGTCGGGGTCGGGATGCACCTCGAAGAAGTAGCCGTTGGCACCGAAAGCCTTTGCTGCGAGAGCCATTGCCGGAACGAATTCGCGGTTGCCGCCCGTCTTGCCGCCTGCCGCACCGGGACGTTGCACGGAGTGGGTGCAGTCCATGATTACACGCGGCGAGATGCCGAGCATCGTCGGTATGTTGCGGAAATCGACTACGAGATTGTTGTATCCGAACGAGTTGCCGCGTTCGGTGAGCCACACTTCGCCCGCTCCCGATTCGACGGCCTTCTGATACGGATATTGCATGTCTTCGCCCGAAAGGAACTGCGCCTTCTTGATATTCACCGTCTTGCCGGTCTTCGCCGCAGCGACGAGCAGGTCGGTCTGACGGCAGAGGAATGCCGGAATCTGGATTACATCGACGACTTCGCCGACGGGTGCCGCCTGATACGATTCGTGAATGTCTGTGAGCAGCCGCAATCCCCATTTGGAGCGTATGTCGGCGAGCATCTGCAATCCCCGCTCCATACCTACGCCGCGATACGACGACAGCGACGTGCGGTTGGCTTTGTCGAACGACGACTTGAAGATTATGTCGGTGCCCAGTTTGCGGTTGATTTCCGATATGCGGGCTGCGACCTCGTCGAGAACTTCGGTGGATTCTATCACGCAGGGTCCTGCTATGAATACGGGTTTCATCATTTTCGGGTTGTTATTTGCTGTTCAGTCGTTTCAGAAACTCTTCGGCGCGGGCGAGGTCGTCCGGAGTGTCGATTCCTATGGTTTCGACATCCGAAATTCCGACGCCTATACGGTATCCGTTTTCGAGCCATCGCAACTGTTCGAGCGATTCCGCCTTTTCGAGCGTCGATTGCGGCAGTTCGGTAATCCGGCGCAGGACGTCGGCGCGGAATGCGTATATACCTATATGTTTATAAAAGGTATGCCGCGAAAGCCACTCGCTGCGTTCGATACCGCGGAGATACGGGATTACCGAGCGCGAGAAATAGACCGCGCAGCCTTCGTTGTCGAGCACGACCTTCGGCGAGTTGGGATTCTCCAACGCTGCGAGTCCGTCGCTCTCGGCGAACGGCTTGACGAGCGTCGCGATGTCCGTTCCCTCGCGGTCGAAACAGTGCTTGATGGCTTCGAGTTGCGACGGCTGGATGAACGGTTCGTCGCCCTGTACGTTTATCACGACATCGAAATCGCCTCCGTGCTTGCAATATGCCTCACGACAGCGGTCGGTTCCGCTGCGGTGTTCGGTCGAGGTCATCACCGCCTTTCCGCCGAATGCGAGCACGGCATCGTAGATGCGGCTGTCGTCGGTCGCCACGATGGTTTCGTCCACCGTGCCTGCGACCTGTTCGTAGACTCGCTGAATAACGGGCTTGCCGCCGAGAATGGCGAGCGGTTTGGCAGGAAATCGCGTCGAGGCGTATCGTGCCGGAATTATCGCTATGAATTTCATCGTTTCCTATTTTTCGAGAGCGAGGGCGAGAACCTGCTCGTTGGTATGCACATAGTGGAACGTCAGCCCCGCTGTGTATTCTTTCTTTATCTCCTCGACATCCTTGCGGTTCTCCTCCGGCAGAAGAATCTCGACTATTCCGGCGCGTTTCGCCGCCAGAATCTTCTCCTTCACTCCGCCGATAGGCAGAACTCTGCCGCGCAGGGTGGTTTCGCCCGTCATGGCGATGCGTTCGCGCACCTTTCGTCCAGTGTAGGTCGAAACTATAGACGTTATCATCGTGATACCTGCCGACGGTCCGTCTTTCGGTATCGCTCCCTCCGGAACATGGATGTTGAGGTCGTTCTTCTCGAACATCTGCGGGTCGATGCCCAACTCCTCGTGGTGCGCCATAACCCACTCGTGGGCGATGGTCGCCGACTCCTTCATCACGTCGCCGAGATTTCCGGTAAGCGAAATCTTGCCCTTGCCCGGTGTGAGAATGCTCTCTATGTAGAGAATGTCGCCGCCGACCTGCGTCCATGCCAGACCGGTTACAACGCCGACCATATCCTTGATTTCGTACTCGTCGTTGAGGAACTTAGGCTTGCCCAGAACCTTCTCGATGTCTGTCGCCGTAAATTCCGCCGCGTAAGCCTCCTCGAAAGCGATGTTCTTCGCTCTCGAACGGGCGAGTTTGGCAATATGCTTGTCGAGGGCTCGCACGCCCGATTCGCGGGTGTACTCCGAGATTATTTTCGTAATTATCGCATCCGTCAGCACCATGTCGCCATCTTTCAGACCGTGTGCGTCCGACTGCTTCTTCACGAGGTGGTCGGCGGCTATGCGCACCTTGTCTTCGAGAATGTATCCCGGGATGTTTATCAACTCCATACGGTCGCGCAATGCAGGATTCACCGCGCCGATATCGTTCGCCGTCGCGATGAACAGCACCTTCGACAAGTCGTACTCCGTGTCGAGGTAGTTGTCGTGGAACGTCGTGTTCTGCTCGGGGTCGAGCACTTCGAGCAACGCCGACGACGGGTCGCCGTGGTTGCTTACCGTCATTTTGTCCACTTCGTCGAGGATGATTACCGGATTCGACGAACCGCACCGTTTGATGGTTTCGATTACGCGGCCCGGCATCGCCCCGATATATGTGCGGCGGTGTCCGCGGATCTCGGCCTCGTCGTGCAGACCGCCGAGGGCGATTCGTCCGAACTTGCGGCCCAAAGCCGTCGCGACCGACTTCCCGAGCGACGTTTTGCCGACTCCCGGAGGGCCGTAAAGGCAGAGTATAGGCGATTTCAGGTCGCCTTTGAGTTTCAGCACCGCCAGATGTTCGAGTATGCGCTCCTTGACCTCTTCGAGCCCGAAATGGTCGGCATCCAACTGCTTGCGCGCGCATTCGAGGTCGAGATTGTCCTCCGTAATTTCGTCCCACGGCAAATCGAGCATCAATTGCAGGTATGTCATCTGCACCGAATATTCGGCAACCGCAGGATTCAGACGCTCCACCTTGTCCAGTTCCTTGTTGAACATCTCGGCGGTCGCCTTGCTCCACTTCTTCTTTGCGGCGGCTTCGCGCATCTGCTGTATCTCGTCGTCCTCGACTCCGCCGTTCAGTTCCTGCTGTATCGTGCGCATCTGCTGTTGCAGATAGTAGTCGCGCTGCTGCTTGTCGATTTCCGACTTGACTTTCTCCTGAATGTTCTGTTTGAGTTCGAGCAGCTGCTGGTCGCGAATCAGTATTTCGAGCAGTTTGCGCGACCGTGCGAGCAAACCGGGTGCTTCGAGCAGCGACTGGCGGTCGTCGTCCGAAATTTCGAGGTTCGAGCAGATGAAATTGACGATTCCCCGCTTGGAATCTATATTCTTGATTGCGAACGTCGCCTCCTTCGGCATCGACGGCGAGATGTTGATGATGTTCAGCGCGACGTCGCGTATCGAATCGACCAGCGCGTCGAATTCGACGCTGTTCTTGTCGGGCGTGCTGTCGAGCAGCGGGGTAACTTTCGCCTTGAAGAACGGTTCGGTCGAAACGTATTCGCCGATTTCGATTTTTTCGAGTCCCGACAGAATTACGGTGAGATTGCCGTTCGGCATTTCGAGTATCTTCAATATGCGCGCAGCTGTTCCGACACGGTACATGTCGTCGGGCGACGGATTCTCGATTTCGCCGTTGCGCTGCAATACGGCACCGAGCAGCCCGCCTTCGCTGTTCACTGCGCGGACGAGGGCGATGCTCTTCTCGCGGCCTACCGTAATCGGCGTAATGGCACCCGGAAACAGCACCGAACTGCGCAGCGTCAGAATAGGCAGTATCTCCGGTACCTGCACGTCCTCCATCGACTCGTCGTCCACATTCGTAACTATCGGTATCATCTGATGCTTGCGTTCGAGAATGTCGAGCGTCAGTTCTTCGAGTTCCGAATTGTTGTTATTGTTTTTTGCCATAATTTCGTCTGTAAAATTTCCAATTTACAAAGATAGTAATCTTTTTTAGAAGATTCGGCAACCGTATGCACAAATATCGTTCTCGAAAGGTCGATTATTGCGGAAATAAGGTGTATTCGCGCCTTATCCGGGAGTGATTATGGGTTGTAAAGGCTCTATTGTCCTTAAAGACTTTAAAGTCCCTAATGTCTTTAAGGATATTAATGTCGAAGTCCTCCCCGCAAAAAAACGGGGTCGCCATGTCGGCAACCCCGTTCGGTAATCTTATTAGTTAAAGACTTTAAAGTCCCTAATGTCTTTAATTTCTTTAAGTCCTTAAAGACTCTAATGTCCTTAAAGTTAAAAATATTATTTCTCGTAAGTAATCTCGATGCTATCTATATACATTGCACTGCTGTTGGAACGCATACCGATATATGGATAATTTCCAGTGATCTCCAACGTAGTTTGCGACGCTTTGTTTATAGATCCAAGTTTGGTTGCTGTCGTCTTGTATAACTCGGATGAACTATTAAATGCTGTGTCACTTCCATAGATATCCAATGTTCGTGCGTCTAATGTAGCAGAATTCCAATTTACAACTATTTTACGAACATATCCACCAGATTTAGTAGTAACTATTCCTGATTTATTATCATTGCTACGCAACTGAATGTATTGACCTTTTCCTGATGCTGCAGATCCTACATATGTTGCATCGGAGATTGTTGATGTATATGAGAAATCTGCATAACTGGTTGAACTAGCATCTAACTTTAATACCTGCCAAGTCAATACGTCTGTTACGAGAGTTTCGGCTGCGCCTGCCGCTTTCTGCGAAACTGCAATGGTAATCGTTGCGTATGCAGCGGCACCATTCATTACGGCGATGTTTACTTTTGCTTCGCGAGCAGTTGCCTCGGTGTTTGCTGCTGCGGTGAGAAGAATGGTTCCGTCGCTTGCCGGAATTATGGTAAGCCATGCAGCCGCATTCTCTACTGCGCCGAGAGTGTAACCGTCTTTCAGGGTAACCTTGATTTCCTCGGTGCCGCCGTCTGCTGCGAACGAAACGCTCTCTTTGTTAATGGTGAACGGAGCGGCGAATGCCTCGATGTCGGCAACGGTTGCAGGAACTATTTGCGGAACCTCCGGAGCATCTTTCGGAGTGTAAATCTGACCGATACCGTAGAGCGTACCCTTGACTTTGGCGATTTCGATCTGACCCTCGGTCCACTGCGGTCTGCCGTAAACTGCCACTTCGTTGGTGCCGTCGGTGAATGGAATTGTTCCGGTGAATACGCCTGCTTCGGTCGGGGTAACGTCTACAAGTTTCAGATATACGTTGTTGTATGCTTTGTAATTAGCGAGATATGCATCAACGGTTATTTCCTTGGCGACGATTGGAATTCCGTAAGAAAGAGTTTCTACGTCGTCTGCAGTGAGTCCGGTAATCTGTTTGCCGCTATATTCGCCTACAACAGCATTGGTGAGGTCGATTTCGAGTTCATCGCCGATTGCAAGCTCAGGAGTTGTGTAAATGCCGTTACTCTCGGTCTTAGGATTGTTGAAGAATTTGACAGCGCTGTACTCGTTGCCGGAATTGTCGGTAAGGATAACCGTACCTTGCGAGAAATTGTCGGCTGCTGTTGCTGCCAGAGCAGAAACGAATCCGGAAACTTTCTTGCCTGCGAACGAAGTCGTGCCTGCTTCGAGCGCCTTCGCCAGTTCGCTGACGGTCATCGGTGCGTCTGCAACTGCATCCTTAACGAAGTTTACGGTTGCAGTGTTGATTTTGCCTGCTTCGAACTTAATGGCGGCAGCCATTGTTTTCTCTACCGTGCAGACTGCATTGTCGGTGGTCGTTATAACGACCGAAACTGCATCGTTGGCTGCGAGTGCGAACGGTGCAACCGGCATATAAACGTCGAACGACTCGCCCTTGGCAAGTGCAGGAGCATTCTCGACTGCAACAGATGCACTGTTGTATACATAATTCGCGCCGGAAGGAATGAGTTCGCCGGTTTCAAGGTTGATGTAGTAAGTACCGGAAATTTTAGTGTCGGCAGGAACGGACAGTCTGACACCCTTAACGGTAATTTTGGCATCCTCTGCGTTTACTACGGTGAATTTCATCAGCGAAGTGGTGTGGTGGAACTGAACAGCCAGTCCGTTAGGCGAGATTGCGCCGTTACTCATCCAGTACATCGGCGAGTATGCAGGAACGTGGGCTGCGGAAGTTCCGACCTGCTTCATCGACTGTCCGCTTACAGCGATATAACTGCCGGTCGTATTGACTTTTGCTGCATCGTCTTTGTAATTAGCCGTGTAAACCTCGATGTATTTGCCGGACTCCAATGCAGTCGGGAAGATTGCATAGAACTGGTTCGGAGCAGAGAAAGTGCTTTTCTCGCTGCTGAAAACGTTGCCCGAAACATAGTCGAAACCGTAAAGACGAGCCGTCGTATATGTGTCGGTCTCTTTGATACCGCCGAAGCCGATCTGGTCGCCTGCTTCCCAAACGGTCTTTACGCCTTCGAGCGTCGCTTTGGTATCGCCTACGCCGTCGATATTAGCGGTGAAACTGAATCCTTTGCCGCCGGCAACTACTGCCTGGTCTTCTGCGGCATCTTTGGTACAATTGGTGAGAGTCAATGCAGCCAACATCAAACTCATCGAAAGGAACAATTTTTTCATAATCTTCAATTCGTTTTAGAGTTA
>CAZESW010000004.1:0-23106 GCA_964514795.1 uncultured Alistipes sp. | reverse complement strand
TTTGCAATCAAAACGCGCAAAAAATATACCCTTTGTTTATTTGGTGCAAAAATAAGTTATTTTATCGAACGACAAACATTTTGACGCAACTTTTTTATTAAAAATAAACGGCTGTCCGCGGCAGTGTTGCAGGAGGGCATTTTTTCGCCGACAGAACGTTGGAAACCTTAGCGACCTTAAAGTCCCTGAATATTATTTGCCCCTCGAATCCGCCGAGTTTATATTATTTTTTGTATTTTTGCGAGATTAAATACTTTTTGGAAAGAAAACTTAAAAAATATACATAATCATGCAGATTGCAGACAAGTACTCTCCGCAGGAGATAGAACAGAAATGGTACGACTACTGGCTCGACCATAAACTTTTTCATTCCGAACCGGACGAACGCGAACCCTACACGATAGTTATTCCGCCGCCGAACGTTACGGGTATGCTCCACATGGGACACATGCTCAACAACACGTTGCAGGATGTGCTGGTGCGCCGTGCGCGAATGCTCGGTAAAAACGCCTGCTGGGTACCGGGCACCGACCACGCCTCTATCGCCACCGAGGCGAAAGTGGTAGCGAAACTCAAAGCCGAGGGCATCGACAAGTCGTCGCTGACCCGCGAGGAGTTTCTGCGTCATGCGTGGGAGTGGAAGGAGAAACACGGCGGAATCATCCTCAAACAGTTGCGCAAACTGGGTGCTTCGTGCGACTGGGACCGTACATGCTTCACGATGGACGAACCTCGCACCGAGGGCGTTATAAAGGTATTCTGCGACCTTTACGAGAAGGGCAAAATCTATCGCGGCGTCCGTATGGTGCACTGGGACCCGTCGGCGAAAACCGCTTTGTCGGACGAGGAGGTTATATATAAGGAGTCGCAGGGCAAACTCTACTATCTGCGCTACAAGTTGGAGGGCACCGACCGCAACATTATCGTCGCCACGACCCGTCCCGAGACGATTCTGGGCGATACGGCGGTGTGTCTGAATCCTAACGACGAACGTTACAAGGATATTCCTGCCGATGCCCGTGTGATTGTTCCGCTCGTGGGCCGTTCGATTCCGATTATCCGCGATGAGTATGTCGATATAGAGTTCGGTACGGGCGCACTGAAAGTTACGCCGGCGCACGACGTGAACGACTATATGCTGGGCGAGAAGTTCGGACTGGAAACCATCGACATATTCAACGACGACGGTACGATTAACGACAAGGTCGGCATGTACGTCGGCGTAGACCGTTTCGAGTGCCGCAAACAGATTGAGAAAGACCTCGCAGCGGCAGACCTGCTCGAAAAGGTCGAGGCTTACACCAACAACGTCGGCTATTCGGAGCGAACGGGCGTCGCCATCGAACCGAAACTTTCGATGCAGTGGTTCATGTCGATGAAGGAGATTGCCGAACCGGCGACGAAAGCGGTTCTGGAAGACGTGATACGCTTCGTGCCCGAGAAATACAAGAATACCTACCGCCACTGGATGGAGAATATCAAGGACTGGTGCATCTCGCGTCAGTTGTGGTGGGGTCAGCGCATACCGGCTTACTATCTGCCGAAGGGCGGATATGTGGTTGCCGAGACCGCCGAGAAGGCTCTCGAACTTGCCCGCGCCAAGTCGGGCGACGCATCGCTGCAACTCGCCGATTTGCGTCAGGACGAGGATGTGCTCGATACATGGTTCTCGTCGTGGCTGTGGCCTATCTCGGTGTTCGATGGAATTCGCAATCCCGATAACGAGGAGATAAAGTACTACTATCCGACCAACGACCTCGTTACTGGTCCGGACATCATCTTCTTCTGGGTTGCGCGAATGATTATGGCAGGTTACGAGTTCCGCGGCGACAAACCGTTCGGAAACGTATATTTCACAGGTATCGTCCGCGACAAAATCGGCCGCAAGATGTCGAAGCAGCTGGGCAACTCGCCCGATCCGCTCGACCTTATCGCCGAGTACGGTGCCGACGGTGTCCGTGTGGCCATGATGCTCTGTTCGAGCGCGGGCAACGACCTGATGTTCGACAATGCGCTGTGCGAGCAGGGACGCAATTTCGGCAACAAGATATGGAACGCCTACCGACTGATAAACGGCTGGACGATAGACGAATCGCTCGCACAGAGCGACAATAACCGTCTGGCTGTGGAGTGGTTCGAAAACCGCATGAACGCCGCGCTGGCGGAAATCGACGAGAATTTCCGCAACTACCGCATTTCGGAGGCTCTGATGGTCGCCTACAAACTGTTCTGGGACGATTTCAGCGGCTGGTATCTCGAAATCGTGAAGCCGGCTTACCAGAAGCCGTCCGACGCTGCGACCATCGCTGCGACGAAACGGATTTTTGAGAAGCTGATGCTGGTTCTGCATCCGTTCATGCCGTTCGTTACGGAGGAGATTTGGCAGGATTTGGCTGAACGCAAGGCGGGCGAATCCATTATGGTCGCTCCGCTGCCGAAAGCAGGCGAAACTGACGAAAAACTGCTCGCCCGTTTCGCGCTGGTTCAGGATGCCGTGTCGGCTGTCCGCAATATCCGCAAGCAGAAGAATCTGCCGCAGAAAGAGGCTCTCGAACTGAAAGTTATCGCCGACGAGAACTATCCGTCGGAGTTCGAACCGGTGCTCGTGAAGATTGCCAACCTGTCGGCGGTTACGCCGGTGAGCGAGAAGAATCCGACCGATGCGGGATTCATCGTCAAGACGACGCAGTATTTCGTTCCGATGGGTGACAATATCAACCGTGAGGAGGAGATTGCGAAGTTGGAGAAAGACTTGACCTACTACGAAGGCTTCCTCGCGAGTGTGATGAAAAAACTGTCGAACGAACGTTTCGTGCAGTCGGCACCTGCGCAGGTAGTGGCGAATGAGCGCGCCAAGCAGACCGATGCCGAGGCGAAGATTGCGGCTATCCGCGAACAGCTCGCGGCGTTGAAGTAATCCGCCATGCCGCCGATTACGATATATACCGATGGCTCTGCGCTCGGAAATCCGGGCGCAGGAGGCTACGGTGCGGTGTTGCTCTGCGGACAGTACCGAAAGGAACTGTCGGCGGGATTCCGCCTGACGACCAACAACCGCATGGAACTTATGGCGGTGTGTGTGGCGTTGGAGGCATTGAAAATCGATGGCTCGGACGTAACGATATACTCCGATTCCAAATACGTGGTCGATGCCGTGTCGAAAGGCTGGGTGTTCGGCTGGGAGAAGAAGTGTTTTTCGGGAAAGAAGAATCCCGATTTGTGGATTCGCTTTCTGCGCGTCTACCGTCGGCATCATGTGCGGTTCGTCTGGGTCAAGGGCCATGCCGAAACCGTCGAGAACAATCGCTGCGACCAACTTGCCGTCGCCGCCGCGAACTCTAAACCTCTCTACGAAGATACGGGTTACGCTCCCGAATAATCCGTCGGGTCGGCACGATATGCCGAATGAATCCTTTATTATACATTTGGTATGGAACGTCGTCAGACCGTCTGGAATCCGTGGCACGGGTGCCACAAAATCAGCGAGGGCTGCCGCCACTGCTACGTCTATCGCCAGGATGCGATGTTCGGTGCGGGCGACAGCGGTCGGGTGGTGCGCAATGCCGATTTCGACTTGCCCGTGCGACGAAGCCGCAACGGACGCTACAAAATTCCGCCCGGAACGTTCGTCGTAACGTGTATTACGTCGGATTTCTTCGTCGGGGAGGCTGACGAGTGGCGCAAAGAGGCGTGGGCGATGATACGCCATCGCAGCGACTGCATGTTCCTTATTATTACCAAACGCATAGACCGTTTCGGCGAATCGCTGCCCGACGACTGGGGCGACGGCTATCCTAATGTCGTCGTCGGATGCACCTGCGAGAATCAGGAGCGGACGGATTACCGTATGCCGATATTTCTTGCCGCACCGATTCGCAACAAAATCGTAATCTGCGAACCTCTGCTCGAACGTATCGACATCGGCCGCTATCTTACCGATGCGATAGACTGCGTGTATGTAGGCGGCGAGTCGGGAACGGATGTGCGGGAGTGCGACTACGAATGGGTGCTCGATTTGCGCCGTCAGTGCGCCGAGGCGGGAGTGGGATTCCGTTTCAAGCAGACGGGCGCATGTTTCCGCAAGGACGGTCGTCTGTACCGTATTCCCCGCAGCAAACAGCATTCGCAGGCGAAACGTGCCGGAATAGATATTCCGAGCGAAAATAACGGGATGTAATTCGCTGAATTACCGCTTCTCGATAATCAAATCGTCGGTTGCGACCTTCGGCACGAAGTGCTTGCCGTCCCGGCGGTAATATTTGCGGTCGTCGTCGGCACCTATCTCCACAAGTTCTATATTGTCCGTACCACGTCCTATCGCGAGTATCAGCAGCGGCTCCAAATCGAGATTCAGAGCCTCCATTACCGCCGCTTTGTCGAATGCGGCGATGCAGATTCCGTTCAATCCTATCTCCACGGCCTGCAACAACATGCTTTGGGCGGATATGCCGAGGTCGATGTCGAGGTATCTGTCCTCCTCCGTCGCGGCACAGATGACGATATAGGCGTTCGGTTCGCAACCCTCCTGCGGCAGATGCAGTTCGGGCAGTGCTCCGCCGAGTTTTACGAGCGGCGTAATTTTCGGCGCTTCGTCGGCGAGTACGGGGCGGAAACGGAGCGCCTGCCTGTTGAGAGCGGACGGAATCAGCGGATTGACGGCGATTATGCGCCGCAACTGGTCTTCGCGTACCGTGAATCCGGCGTCGTAACTGCGGTGGCTGCGGTTGCGCACGAGAAGTTTGTGCAGCGTCGCCGTCGGTCGGGGACGAGATGCCGCAGGACGCGACATGTACTCCTCCATTTTTCTGCCCAAATAATTATCTGCCATAGAGAAACTGTTTCTAAAATAGCATTTATTGCGAAATCTTCACCAGTTGTTCGCGGTAAGCGTTCAGGATTCGCGACTTAGAGATGAATCCGCGGTAGTGGTTGTCGCGGTCTACGACCGGAAGCATCCATGTATGGTTCTGCTCGAAACGCGGCAGAACGCTCTGTATCTGCTCCTTTTCGAGAATCTTGTCCGGCGGCTGAATCATGTATGTCGTGATGGAGTTGCCCCATTTCTCGCGCTTGAACATATCCTCGCGCAGGTCGTCGAGCTGAACGACGCCAAGCAGATGCCCGAAATTGTCGATTACGGGGAATATGTTGCGGTGTGCCGACGCGATGATGTGCACGATGTCGCCGAGAGTGTAGTTCTCCTTGATGCGCACGAAATCGGTCTCCATCAGTTCGTCCAGTTTGAGGAATACGAATACCGACTGGTCCTTGTCGTGCGTCAGCAGTTCGCCCTTCTTGCGCAGCGTCTTGGTGTAGATGGAGTCGGGGTCGAGATAGTAATCGACCGCGAAAGCGATACATGCCACAATCATCAGCGGGATGAACAGCCCGTAGCCGTTCGACAGTTCGGCGATAAGGAATATCGACGTGAGCGGCGCATTCATCACGCCCGACATGACGCCCGCCATGCCGACGAGGGTGAACGATGCTATCGACACCTCCAAACCGAGGCACAAATTACAGAATATGGCGAGCGCGGCACCGGTGAACGCTCCGACGAACAACGACGGAGCGAATGTTCCGCCGACACCTCCCGCGGCATTGGTCGTCGCCATCGCCACGACCTTGAAGAACATGACAGCCACTACATAGAGCAGTACCACCCATTCTATATCCTTGAAATCGTAGAACAGCGAGTTTTCGAATATCTGGTGCACATTGCCGTGCATGAGCGCGAGGAAACCCTCGTAACCCTCGCCGTAGAGCGGCGGGAATATGAATATCAGTACGCCGAGAATCACTCCTCCGGCGAGCCAGCGTTTGTATTGTCCCGCAATGTCGCGTATCCGCTTTCCGACGGCGGCATTTGTGAACGTGAAGTAGTAGGACATCAGTCCGCACAGTACGCCGAGCACGATGAACAGCGGAATCTGATTGATTTGGAATGCGTCGGCATCGGTCAGCGTTACGGCTATTATCGGGTCGAAACCTCGCAGTACGAGTGCTATCGTGGTCGCGGTGATGGATGAAATCAGCAGCGGAATAACCGAAGCCGACGTAATGTCGAGCATCAGTATTTCCAATACGAATACCACACCCGTAATCGGCGCCTTGAACACGGCGGCGAGTGCCGCACCCGCTCCGCAGCAGAGCAGCAGCGTGATGTTGCGGTAGTTGAGCCGTGCGAGTTTGCCGACGTTGGAGCCTATCGCAGCACCGGTAAGCACAATCGGTGCCTCGGGACCGACCGAACCTCCGAATCCGATTGTCGTCGCACCTCCGACGATGGATGTCCAGCAATTGTGTCCGGCGATTCGCGAACCGCGTCGCGACATGGCGTAGAGAACCCGCGTAACGCCCTCCGAAATGTTGTCCTTGACGATATATTTCACGAACAGCGTCGC
This sequence comes from uncultured Alistipes sp., assembly GCA_964514795.1. Taxonomy (GTDB): domain Bacteria; phylum Bacteroidota; class Bacteroidia; order Bacteroidales; family Rikenellaceae; genus Alistipes. The sequence continues at coordinate 16,702 of CAZESW010000004.1, read as the reverse complement.
GAGAACGATGCCGAGAGCAGGGTAGATGAAATAGAGAAAGTGGTATGTATCCACATCGAACCAGTTCACGAGGCAACTCTTTATGGCATGGAGCAGCAGTTCGAACAGATATGTTCCGAAACCGGCCAGCGTGCCGACGACTACGGCGAGTATGGCGAGCATCTGCCGCTCGCTGAGCCGTTTGGTCATCCGCAGGAACCATGCGTAGATGCGTTCGCGGTTAGCCGCCTTTATGTAGTTCGAATTCTCTATCACGGTGCGCAAGTTGTGCCTATTCCGCCTTGTATCTGGCTGCCTGCTCGGCAATCAGAGCTTTATCCTCGAAATAGTTGATTTTCATCGCTGCACGCACCTCGTCAAGCGTCTGTGCGGCGACTGCGCGTGCTGCCGCCGAACCCTCTTCGAGAATGCGGTAAACCTCCTCGATGTTCTGCTCCCACTCCTTGCGGCGTGCGCGTATCGGTTCGAGCAACTCGTTGAGTATGGCGTTGAGGAACTTCTTTATCTTCACGTCGCCCAGGCCTCCGCGGCGGTAGTGCGCTTTCAGCTCGTCGAGCGAAGCGTAATCCGGCAGATACTTCGCGAAGTGTTCGTCGCGGCAGAATGCGTCGAGATAGGTGAATACGCAGTTGCCCTCGACCTTGCCCGGGTCCTCGATATGGATGTGGTCGGGGTCGGTGTACATGCCCATGACCTTCTGCTTCACCTCTTTCTCGGTGTCCGACAGATAGATGCAGTTGCCGAGCGATTTGCTCATCTTCGCCTTTCCGTCGGTGCCCGGCAGACGCATGCACGCCGCATTGTCGGGCAGCAGAATTTCAGGCAGGACAAGAGTTTCGCCGTATACCGAATTGAACTTGTTCACGATTTCGCGGGTCTGCTCAATCATCGGCTCCTGGTCTTCGCCGGCAGGAACGGTCGTCGCCTTGAAGGCGGTGATATCCGATGCCTGCGAAATAGGGTAGGTGAAGAATCCGACCGGAATGCCCTTTTTCTGCGTGGTGTCGCCCTCCGCCACGTCGTCCGAGAAACCGCGCATCTTGATTTCGCTCTTGACGGTCGGATTGCGTTGCAGGCGCGATACCGTAACGAGGTTCATATAGTAGAACGCGAGTTCGCACAGTTCGGCGACCTGCGACTGGATGAAAATCGTCGATTTCGCTGGGTCGAGTCCGCACGAAAGGTAGTCGAGCGCGACCTCGATTATGTTTTGACGTACCTTTTCCGGATTGTCGGCGTTGTCGGTCAGTGCCTGTGCGTCGGCTATCATGATGAAAATCTTCTCGAATTCGCCCGAATTCTGCAACTCCACACGACGGCGCAGCGAGCCGACGAAGTGTCCCAGGTGGAGGCGTCCCGTCGGACGGTCGCCCGTTAAAATTATCTTGCCCATTGTAGTCAGAATGTTAATTAGCGACAAAATTAGCAAAAATTATCGCGCTTGAACGGTTTGCGGTTGAAATTATGGTTATTTTTTATAATTTTGTGTTGCGTAATAACATGACGATATGACGATAATTCAACTCGAATACCTGCTTGCAGTTGCCAATTTCGGCAGTTTCTCGGTCGCTGCGGAACACTGTTTCGTTACCCAGCCGTCGCTGAGCATGCAGATAAAGTCGCTCGAAGATGAACTGGGCGTCATGTTGCTCGACCGGTCGAAGAAACCTGTCATTCCGACCGAAGCGGGAGAAGCGGTCTTGGAGCAGGCCCGCGAAACCCTGCGCGAATACAACTCCATCAAAGAGGTCGTGGCCCGCATAAAGGGCGAGATGTCGGGTCGGATAAGGCTCGGCGTCATTCCGACCATTGCGCCGTATATGCTCCACAAGTTCATTCCCGATTTCGTGAAGCGTTACCCGAAAGTGGAACTCGAAATCAGGGAGATGAAGACCGAACACATCGTCGATGCCCTGAATCGCGACCGCATAGACGCCGCGCTGGTCGCAGGAGGAACCTGCGGGGAGGGCATCCTGGAATACGACCTGTTCGACGACCGGTTCTTCGCCTACGTGTCGCCCGACAATCCGCTGTACAACAAGTCGAATATCCGTATCGAGGATATAGACATGCGCGAACTTATATTGCTGAGCGCGGGCAACTGCATGCGCGACCAGGTGCTCGAACTGTGTCAGGCGCGCCGTGAGGTGCCTGCGCATTACAGTTTCGAGTCTGGCTCGCTCGACACGCTGATGCGCATCGTCGATTGCACGTCGTGCATGACCGTAATTCCCGAAATGGCGGTCGAGTACGTCCCGAAAGAGCGGCAGTCGCAGGTGAAAAGCCTGCTTAAAGGTGCCTCGTCGCGCAAAATATCGCTCGCCATCCGCCGCACCTACGTCAAAAAATCCATCGTCGATGCGTTGCGGGATACGATTCTCGAATGCGTCGCCGGTTCGCCGCGGAAATAGTTGCCGACGCGGTCTGTCGCCGTTTCCGGCGGATTTTCTCCAATTGTGTCTGATAATGCCCTTTTTAAGGACATTTCATTGTTATGTCGCCGAAAATATATAACTTTGCAAAGTTATATGTACATTTTATATTTGTATGGAAAAACTTATTGAAACCATTGTAGGTGCAATTCAGGATAAGAAGGGTAAGGGTATAGTTTCGCTGGACCTCAGCGGCTTCGACGGTGCGATTTGTTCGCATTTCGTGGTCTGCAACGCCGATTCGACGACGCAGGTGGCGGCAATCGCCGACGGAATAGAGGAGAAGGTGTTCGAGACGCTCGGCGAGAATCCGTGGCGTGTCGAGGGCAAGCAGACGGGACTGTGGGTCGCCATCGACTATATCGACGTGGTGGTGCACATTTTCCAGACCGATTTGCGCGGATACTACAAACTCGAAGAGTTGTGGGCGGATGCTCCGTCCAGGCACTACGACTGCGAATATTAGGAGCGATATTTGCATTAGCCGCAGTGCGATTTTGAAAAAAAACGGGAAACCAGGAACGCGCTTGCTCGGTGCGGCCCTGTTTTTCAAAGAGTGTAACGGAAAATTATGGGAAAAATAAACGGTAACGGCAGGAGGCTGCCGAATCTGCCACGGCCGAACATAATGTGGCTGTGGTCTTTGATATTGATATTCATTCTCGGATATTCGGCATATTCGTTCGATGACGGTTCGCCGGTGCAGAGCGACTGGGATACGGTTGCGGAGATGATAGACGCCGGAGCGGTCGAAAAGATAAATATCGTCAATCGCAGCGAGGCGATGGTGTATCTGAAAAAGGATGCCGTCGAACGGTATCGCAATTCAGGCGACGCGAAATTCAGGAAGATGCCGGCGGCGGGCGCACAACTCGTGTTCAGCATCGGTTCCGTCGATTCGTTCCGCCGCGATTTCGACAGCGCGGTCGAGTCGTCGGGCAGCAAGGTCGTGCTCGTGTACGAAAACAATAGTCAGGACTGGGTCGGAATCCTTATCTCGTGGCTGCCGTGGATATTCATCATCGGTGTGTGGATATTCATCATGCGCAGTATGACCCGCGGCGGCGGAGGCGGTGGCAGCGGCATCATGAATGTCGGCAAGGCCCGTGCGCAGGAATTCAATCCCGACGACCCGTCGCGCAGAATCACGTTCAAGGACGTTGCGGGACTCGAAGAGGCGAAAGTCGAAATCATGGAGATTGTCGATTTCCTCAAACATGCCGACAAATACCGCGAACTCGGAGCCAAGATTCCGAAGGGCGCACTGCTCGTAGGCCCTCCGGGAACGGGCAAGACGCTGCTCGCGAAGGCTGTCGCCGGTGAGGCGAACGTTCCGTTCCTTTCGATTTCGGGTTCGGATTTCGTCGAAATGTTCGTCGGTGTCGGAGCATCGCGTGTCCGCGACCTCTTCGACCAGGCGAAGCAGAAGGCTCCTTGCATCGTCTTCATCGACGAAATCGACGCCATCGGCCGTGCCCGAGGCAAGAATGCGGGATTCTCGGGCAACGACGAGCGCGAGAATACGCTCAACCAGTTGCTTACGGAGATGGACGGATTCCAGACGAATGCAGGCGTTATCGTGTTGGCCGCGACCAACCGCGCCGACATACTCGACAAGGCGCTGATGCGTGCCGGACGTTTCGACCGTCAGATAGAGGTCGGCCTTCCGGAGGTTCACGAGCGCAAGGAGATTTTCGACGTGCATCTGCGCCGTCTGAAACTCGACCCGAATCTCGACCGCGAGTTCCTCGCCAAACAGACTCCGGGTTTTTCGGGTGCCGATATAGCGAATGTCTGCAACGAAGCGGCTCTGATTGCCGCCCGCCACAATAAGGATATGGTGTCGAAAGAGGATTTCCTCGCTGCCGTAGATCGTATCATCGGCGGACTGGAACGCAAGAACAAGGTTATTACGCCGCACGAAAAGAAGACTATAGCATATCACGAGGCGGGACATGCCACGGTTAGTTGGATTCTCGAAAATGCGCATCCGCTCGTCAAGGTGACGATTATCCCGCGCGGAAAGGCTCTCGGAGCGGCGTGGTATCTGCCGGAGGAGCGACAGATTACGACCCGCGAACAGATGTTCGACGAGTTGGCTGCGACGCTTGCGGGACGCGTTTCGGAACAGATGTTCTTCGGGCATCTCTCGACCGGCGCACTGAACGATTTGGAGCGCGTGACGAAGCAGGCATATGCAATGGTCGCCTACTACGGCATGAGCGAGAAAATCGGTACGCTGAGTTACTACGACTCGACGGGCCAGAGCGATATGGCGTTTACGAAGCCTTATTCCGAACAGACCGCACGCGACATAGACGACGAAGTGCGCGCCATAATCGACAAGGCGTATGCCATGGCGGAAAAGGTGCTGACCGAGCATCGCGACGGAATGGTGCAGCTCGCCGAACTGCTGCTCGAACGCGAAGTGGTCTTCACCGAGGATGTCGAGAACATTTTCGGCAAGCGCAAGAAGGATATTGAGCGCGAACGTATCGAGGCGGAGCGTCTTGCCGCGATACGCGAGGGCGAAAAGGAGTTGAAGGAGATTGAAACCAAAGAGGGCGACGCTGCCGGAGCGGCTGCCGCCGATAAAATATCATAACCCGTTATGACTGACAAAATGAAGAACCTTTCGGTAAGAACATTGAGCGGAATCGTACTCGCGGCGATAGTCATAGGTGCGACGCTTTGGTCGAAATGGAGTTTCGGCGCATTGATGTTCTTCATAACCCTTGGCGGAACGACCGAATTTTACAAATTGTGCCGTAAATGCGGTATCGCTCCTTTGGAGGGTGTCGGCATCGTGTCGTCGGCTGCATTGTTTTTGCTGAGTTTCCATGTTTTCATGCAGTTCGGAGGCGGTGTCGTGGAGCCTTCGACCGGAGCGGCGGTGCTCGGACCGATTCTGTTCCTGCTGCTTACGGTGCCTACCGCATTCGTTTGCGAATTGTGGCGCAAGAGTGCGACGCCGATAGCGAATGTCGCCGCCACGTTCATGGGCGTGCTGTATGTCGCACTGCCGATGTCGCTGATAATATATGTCCCGCTGCTTTTCGGCGCGGGAGAGTGGAAGCCGTGGATAATGCTGTGTTATATTTTCATTATCTGGGTGAACGACGTGTTCGCCTATCTGGTGGGCGTCTGCTGCGGCAAACATCGCATGAGCGAGCGAATCTCGCCTAAAAAGTCTTGGGAAGGATTCGTCGGGGGCGTAACGGCTGCCGTACTCGCGGGAGTTCTGTGCGGCTGGTTGCTCGACGGAGATATACTCGTGTGGGGCGTGCTGGCGCTGATTGTTTCGGTAACGGGCGTTGCCGGCGATTTCGTGGAGTCGATGTTCAAACGGTCGGCAGGCGTGAAGGACTCGGGCGCGATTCTGCCGGGACACGGCGGATTCCTCGACCGTTTCGACGCCATGCTGGTGTCGGCTCCTTACGCATTCGTGTATCTGCTGCTTTTGGGAAACTGCTAACAACTGATTTATATTATGAAAATTAACAAAGAAGGATACAGAATCATCGCCATTTCGGGCGTGTGCTGTACCGCTATCTGGGCGTTGATATACTACATGGTCGAGGTGCAGGAGAGCGGCTGGCTGCTGTCGGTGCTTTCGCTGCTGCTGTTGCTGTTCTGGTTCTTCATCGTCTCGTTCTTCCGCGAGCCGCGACGGGTGAAGATTCACGACAACGACCTCGTGTTCTCTCCTTGCGACGGACGTGTCGTAGTTACCGAAATCGTCCGCGACGACGAATATTTCGAGGGTGGCGAACGGATGCAGATTTCGATATTCATGTCTGTTACCAATGTCCACATGAACTGGTATCCGGTCGGCGGTATCGTCCGCTATTTCAAATATCATCCGGGCCGCTTTTTGGTCGCATGGCATCCGAAATCGTCTACCGAGAACGAGCGCACGACGACCGTAATCGAGACGCCGGAGGGCAAAGAGGTGCTGTTCCGTCAGATTGCCGGAGTGGTCGCCCGTCGTATCGTTTCGTATATGAAGGTCGGCGACAGGGTAGAACAGAACAACAAGTGCGGATTCATCAAGTTCGGTTCGCGAATCGACATTCTGCTGCCGAAGGATGCCGAACTGCTTGTCGAAATCGGCGACCCTGTGGTCGGAACGCAGACCCCGATTGCACGAATCGGCGGTGCAAAAGGCAACGACGGCGAATAATTTGCATATAAACTTCGAAAAGGGAATACAGCCATGAATCTTACCCCGCAATTACTGATGCGTTGGGCGGTCGGAATTATCGTTGCGGCCGTCATCGGTTCGGTATTGTGGTATTTCAGGTCGATAGTCATCTATATCCTCGTTTCGGGAATCCTCGCCATCATGGGCCGCCCGATGGTGCGTGCCGTCGCGAGCATCCGTATCCGCAACTGGGTAGTGCCGCGCTGGATGGCCGCTCTGCTGACGCTGATTTGCATGTGGGTCGTCGTGGTGTCGGTGTGCGCCATAATCGTTCCGCTCGTCATCAACGAAATCTACGAACTCGCATCGCTCGACCTGAAATCGGCTCTGTCGAGCATTCAGGAGCCTCTGGAACGGGCGCAGGACTACCTTACGACAATGTTCGTGCTGCCCGATTCGCATCTGTCACTGTCGGAAATCCTCGTCAGTTCGCTGCGCAACATCCTCGATTACGATACGCTTAATACGGCGTTCTCGTCGATAATCGACCTCGGAATCTCGGCATTCGTCATCTTCTTCTCGGTTTCGTTCATCACCTTCTTCTTCATGAAGGAGGACGGACTGTTCTACGCGATGATGATTGCGCTGTTCCCCGACCGCTACAAGGAGAACGTAACCCGTGCGCTCGACAAAATCACGGTTCTGCTGTCACGCTATTTTACGGGATTGCTGACCGAGAGTTTCATCCTGATGATAGTTATTTCGCTCACCATGATTGCTTTCGGAATGCGCACAGAGGATGCCTGCTTCATTGCGATAACGATGGGCGTGATGAACGTCATTCCTTATGCCGGCCCGCTTATCGGTGGCATAGCATCCATATTTATAGGTATAGTTACCCCTATCGACGGCTACACCATCGGGCATACTATCGGCGTTATAGTGTTCTCGCTGCTGTCGATAAAGTGCATCGACGATTTCATCCTGCAACCGACGATATATTCGGAGCGCGTCAAGGCGCATCCGCTCGAAATTTTCATCGTCATTCTGCTTGCCGGTTCGATAGGCGGAATCGTCGGAATGCTGTTGGCGATACCGTCGTACACGGTTCTGCGCGTGTTCGCCAAGGAATTCTTTTCACAATTTACACTCGTTCAAAAACTTACGGAGAAAGTCTGATATGCAGTATATAGAAGCGGAAGTGATTCGCGGTCAGCAGTTGGGACGCGAAATGGGTTTTCCGACCGCGAATATGGATATTGCGGAGCGTACCGACATCGAAAACGGCGTCTACCGTTCGTTCGTCGAGGTGGACGGTACGGATTATCTCGCCATGTCGAACGTCGGCGTGCGTCCGTCGGTGGACGGCAAAACCCGCCTGCTCGAAACTCATCTTTTTGGATATTGCGGCGACCTCTACGGCCGTCACCTGTGTGTGCGTCTGTCGGAAAAGATTCGCGACGAACGCAAATTCGCCTCCATCGACGATTTGAAGGCACAACTCGCCGCCGACCGCGCAATGATTCTCGGCGAATAGTTTAATACTCTAAATGACTTTATAGTCTTAAAAACAGTCGCCACCGCTTGTTTTGGAGCGGTGGCAACATGGCAAACAGTACCGATTTTGAAGTATAAACGTTTAAATTGTGAGTGCTACCATTTATTAAATAAATATTACTCCTCTACTGTTAAATTATAACCTTCTTTTTGGTGCAGGATACGCTCTTCCGACCACCAAGGCATATTGGTGAATGCTTTGGGAATTGTTCCGGAGAAACAATTATTGGTCAAAAGACAATCCTCAAGGTTTGTCAAATCCAACATAGCGACAGGCAGAGACCCTGTCATATTGGTATCCGTCAAATAAAATTGTTGAAGATTTTTCAGATTTCCGATCTCTTCCGGCAATTCCCCCGTAAACAAATTGGCAGAACTCATCGGTTGCCCTGTCGGTGTGGTATTCAAGGTTGTGCCACCCGATAACAACAAATTCCTCATAGCAGTAAGATTCCATAAACTGCTTGGAATCTCACCAGACAAGTTATTGTAACTCAAATCTAAATAATCTAATTTAGATAAGTTGCCAATATCATCTGGAATAGATCCGGTTAGATTATTGTCCCCCAAAGATAAACTTTCGAGATTTACACATTGTGTAATTGTGGTTGGAAGTTCTCCTGATAAGTCATTGCTGCCCAAACCCAATATTGTCAATTGTGTCAAGTTTCCAATCTTATCGGATATTTTGCCAGAAAGACCTTTGTAGCCGGGAATATATGTAAAATCAAATTGTTCTCCCAATTCATTTATATGGTAATGTCCTAACTGGATGCACCTTAAATTGGTGCAATTGTACAATTCATCGGGTATTTCCCCCGAAAGATAAGTTTGGGGCATCCACAGATCGGTCAAATTGGTCATCTTGCCAATATCAGCCGGAATTTCACCGTAGATTTTATTATTCCCTAGATTAAGGTTCCGCAACGCAGTCAATGCGCATAAAGAGACAGGAAACTCCATTTCCAGCACATTGTGATTCAAATTAAGAACCATCAGGTCCTCTGAAAGCATCGACAAACCGGTCGGTATGTTGGATATCTTATTGTACGACAAATCAAGGTTTTGCAATGCTGACATCCCCGATATCTCGTTAGGGATTGTAGTAAACTTGTTTTTCCCCAAGTTTAATCTTTCAACCTTGCTCCAATTTCCAATGGCAGTCGGTAAAGTTCCTTCTAATTGATTATCTTGCATATATACACAGACTAATTCGGTGCAATTGCCTAATGCCTCGGGCAACGCTCCCGTCAATTCGTTTTGACTGACAGATAAAAGTTGAAGTTTGACGCAATTGCCCAAAGTTTCAGGCAGTTCCCCTATCAGTTTGTTCGAGGATAAAGAGAGCGTCTCTAATTCGGTTAAGTCGCCTATTGAAGACGGAATTGTACCAGATAGATTGTTATTCTGCAAATCAATTAAATAAATTTGCCAACTCCCGAATTCTCCGTGGACGCCATACCAATTGTTGATTGGTTCGTCGCTACACCAGTTGGTTTTAGTTGTCCATTGGTCGCCATTTGTTGAATTATACAAATCAACCAATGCCGCCCGAGCCACCAAATAGTTCGGCGATGCTTCTTGGTTAACTGTATAAACTATTTGCATATCGCTGTTTTTGTCTTTAACAATAACCTTTCCCGTGCGAGCCTGCCCGTTGTTTTTTGCAACGCTGATCGTTCTTGTTTGCGACACAACTGTACGCATTTCTATACGGTCGATATTGGTAATCCAAAAAATATCATTGTATCGTATTATTTCACATTCGAGATTAGACATAAAGTTTAATTCGATTTCGCCACCATCAGAGGGAACAGATATGGTTGCATCATCCGACATATACAGTTGTCCCTCTTCAAATGTGAGATTCTTCATCGCATAAGCCTCTCCGTCAGATGCAATTACGGTAACTCTGCTGTATTTGTTCATTTCATTGCCTGCCAGAATAGAAATTTTACCCGAAACACAGAATTGAATGGGAGCGTTGGATTTATCATAAGTTATTAATGCACTCATTCCTCCATTGCCAAAGGCCTCGACTTGGCAATTCTCGATTTTATCATTGTTTTGATAACGAGCCACGAATCGGAGTTCAATCTCTTGATTCGGTAGTATCGCAGTATGCTCAAACTCGTATGCCTGACTGTCCAATATTGATAGAATCAACTTCCTACACTGCTTCGGAATAGTTATAATGGTGTTGTCCAATAAAGTTATATAGACATTTTCTTTGTCTTGGGTTACGCTTTTAAAGAACGAGTCGCCATTTTCTCCGTTCTGTCCGTTTTCGCCGGTAGCTTTGCCGAGATTCGTCCAAGTCGCGCCGTTGTCGGTCGAAACGTACCAGTAGCCGTTTTCGATTTTCAACTGTGGAGTAATGCCGTCCTTTCCATCGGCACCGTCCTTTCCGTTTTCGCCATCTTTTCCGTCCGCTCCGTTCTGTCCGTCATTACCGTTCGCACCGTCTTTTCCGTCGGCTCCGTTTTGTCCATCTTTGCCGTCGGAGCCGTCCTTACCATTCGCTCCATCCTTGCCCTCGGCTTTGATTTTGTTTCCGGCAGTGTCGAGCAGCCATTCGCCGTCGAGCGTCCAGTAATAAACGCCGTCCGAACCCTGACGAACTCCGATAACCGGAGTATGTCCGTCTTTACCGTTAGTTCCGTTGGTGCCGTCCTTTCCGTTCTCGCCGTGATAAATTGTAATAGGCGCGCTCTTGCTGAATGCGATAGTGTAGCCGATAGTTTCGCCATTCTTTGTTACAGGCGTTACCGACGTAACATAGTCGTTGTTTTGCAATGCTTTCACGAGCGTTTGCAGCGACGAAATGTTGGTGTTCATCTGCTTGCAAAGCTCTTCGAGAGCCGCAACACGATTTTCGAGTTCGCCGACACGGTTCTTCAACGGCGTGTCATTGTACTTCTGGCAACCCGCAGCGAACAGCATCGCCGCGATTGCGAACATAGTAAACAGGTTCTTCATAGTAAGATATTTTTAATTAAACATTCGTTTCCCAATCTTACTATCCGCTCCCCGATAGTGGGTGGTTGTGTACAAAAAGAAAGTGCGGAGCTGATTTCGTTTATCTACAACGAGGCTCTGACAAAACCCTGAATCAAATAAACGACGCGATACCCCACACTCGAATAGATATGGAAATATCGCAACATACAGAGTGTGCCACGTCCATAGTCTATACAAGAAATGAGTGCTGTTCGTTGTCCTTGATTCTTTGAAAACTGCTACATCTTCACGTAAGGACAAAAGCGAAAACACTTTCATCAAAATATGTCTGCTTCGGGTACGACCCCAAGCAGTTACAAAAGTAGAAAATATTTTGCAACGAACAAGCACTCACTTGAGGTATCGTTCAAAAAGTACTAAAATTAAAGCGACTATATAGAATTTCCATAACAATCATATAAAAACGTCATGCTGCGGATGACGCAGTCCGGCGTGAGCATCTACCATTGTGTATTCGTAGGGTATATTCGCGGTAATTTTCGACAGCAGTATACCGCCGCTTTAAGGCGGTTAAGGTTGCGCGACGAACCGAACGTTCGTCGCTTTAAAGTCTTTAATGTCGTTTAATACCTTAAAGACTCTATGGCATCGCGGATTTCGGCGCGCTTATTGTCGTAAGCGCGGTAAAATCTCGATTATGGAAAATCTTCGACAATCTGTCCGCACGGCGATGAATGCCGCAATCGCCCGTGTGCAGCCGTTCGTGCTTATCGTAATGTGCGTCGGCATCCTGCTCGCATATCTGGTCGGAATGTATGTTACAGGCCCTATGCACTCGGCATCGCGGTGGATGGGCGCGATGCTCGCCTGTACGTCGGTCGTCGTGGTGCTTCAACGCCCCGGTTACAAGGAGTCGCTTTCGTTCGGCTGGACTCGCGTTCTCGGCACGTTCATCGGCGCGCTCGTCGCCTATCTCTATCTGGCGTTCCTGCCGTTCACGGTCGCCGGAATGCTGATGACGGTATTCGTTCTCGAAATGCTGTTCATGCTGCTCAACATCTACAACAACGGACATATCGCGACGGTAACGCTGCTTATAATCATGCTCGTGTCGCAGATGAACCCCGACGTCAGCCCGTTGATGAACTGCTTCCTGCGCTTCTTCGAATCGGCTGTCGGAGTGTGCGTCGGCATCGGCATACTGTGGGCGACCGAGGAGTGGAACAAACTGCGCTCGAAGTTGCTGCACATGGGTGCGAACCGTGACGGCAAACCGCTCGACATGGATACTATGCCGCTGCGGTGGGGACATCTGCGCGTGCTTATCGTCGCCTCGTTCGGGCAAATGACGGGCGGCGCACTGGCTACGCTGGTCGGTATCGTCGTGCCGATGCTGCAACTTGTCGGGCATCCCGAACTCTCGTCGCTCGCACAGGGCGGAATAGCGTGTACGAGCCTTGTGGGAATCATGGTCGGTTCGTTGATTTTCGGCGGATTGAGCGACAAGCGGGGGTATCTTTTCTTTTTCAGGTTCTGCCCGGCTCTGATTCTCGTTGCTTCGCTGGTTGCATTCTGGGCGGACAATATTCCCGGTCTCGTCGTCGCGCTGTTCTTCATGGGACTGGGTATCGGCGGCGGATACAGCCTCGATTCGGACTATATCTCCGAAATTATGCCCGCCCGATGGAAGCTTACGATGGTCGGAATCGCCAAGGCATTCTCGGCACTGGGCAATGTGGCGGTCGCCATTGCCTGCCTTTCGCTGCTGCGCCGCTGGAAAAGTCCGGAGATGTGGAACAGTCTGTTTCTGCTGATTGCGCTGCTGGCGATAATCATGCTCCTTACCCGCGTGAGATTTTTCCAAAGTCCGGGCTGGCTGCTTGCGCACGGACAGCGGGCGGAGGCGGAACATGCGGTCCGATATTTCCTCGGTTCGGATGTCGTAATCCGCGAACCGAAGGCGGCGGATGCTCCCGAACCAGTCAAATCGTCGTGGGCGGACATGTTCCGCAACGGCAACGGTAAGAAAGTCGTTTTCAGCGGCATTCCGTGGGCATGCGAGGGAGTGGGTGTGTACGGAATCGGAGTATTCCTGCCGATGCTCGTCATGGCTCTCGGCATCGAACCGTCGGGCGGAGGATTCGCCCATATCGTCGATTCGGTCGAGAAAACCGTATATATCAATCTGTTCGTCATACTCGGTTTCGCGCTCGGATTGCGCTTCCTGAACCGTTTGAACCATGTGCGGATGCAGACTTGGGGCTTTATCCTTTGCGCCGTCGGGCTTGCTCTGCTTCTGGTAGCCTACAAACTTCACTGGTCAGTGTGGGTGGCTGTCGCAGGGTTCATGATTTTCGAACTTTTCCTCAATGCAGGCCCGCATCTTATTACGTTTATCCTTCCGTCGCAGATATATCCCGTTGCCGACCGAGGAGCGGGAGCGGGTATTTCCGCCGCACTCGGCAAACTGGGCGGAATTATCGGCGTGCTGTTCATGCCGCTGTTGCTGAAACTCGGCGGACTGACGCTGGCTCTGTCGGTAACTGTCGGCATTCTGCTCGTCGGTGCGTTTGTTACGGCAGTGTTCGGCCACAAAGTCGGCGGTGCGTCATAACGGGTAACCTGCGTCGTTGTTTTCGATATTTCGGCTCGGTCATTTACGATGAGTAAACTCCCTCGCCAAAAATCTCAACACCTTGCATCTGCGAAACAGTTTTGAATCTTATTTCGGCTTCTTTGAGTCCCTTTTAGGCATCTTTCTTTTCCGGCTTTTTGGAAATAGCCACCGCTATTCCCTGCAAATCCGAGAAAAGAAATCTGCTCAAAAATCATTCTCAAATAATCTCGGAATAAGATTCAAAACAGTTTCGTTCCCGTTCTGACGCACCGCGGCTGTCGGGAGTGGCAGGTTGCTGCGTTGCATTCGGGATATTTTTTCATTAAAGACTTTAAACAAAATCTTCCCAACAAAAACGAGGCTGTGCAATCGATTGCGCAGCCTCGTTTCGTCCGTAAAATGCCTTATTCCGACATGCGTTTGCTGAGGTGTTTTTTGTTTTCGGCAAACCAGTTCGAGTGGTCGGGATCTTTCGTCTCGTTCCTGAATCTGATGAGCGGCAGCAGGAACAGCCAGGTGGTGATGCAGAACGGTGCGGTAAGAGTTGCGATGCCGAACGGGGCCATCAGTACGTTCATTCCCGCCTGAACGAATACCGTAACGCAGATTCCGAGCAGTGCCCATATCGCCGAACGGAACGAAGGCTTGTAGAATACCGTCGCCAGTGCGATTGCCGTGAGGGTCGGGCTGAAACCGTAGAGTCCGTGAGCGACTTCGTGGCCCGACGCGCCGAAAATAATCGCGACGAGCAGTGCGAGTGCCGAACCGATGGCTGCCCATAGTGCCGCCCAGCGGCTTGCGATAAGCAGACCGATGAGGAACAGCAGTCCGGTTACCCATGAGTCGATAAGGAATATCTGCGCGATTCCCTTCAACCAGTATATCATCAGTGCGACGAACCGTATGCTCTCTCCCGAAGCGAATGTTTCGGGCAGCGAGGGGTCGGACATGTGTACTGGCGGAATGCCGTGCATGGCGCGTGCGGCGAGCAGAAACAGCCATGTGCAGAATACGAACGGGAACGTCAGAGAGTTGATTTTCCACGGCTTCATTACGTTGTTGAAGCCCGAACGCACCCATGTGGTCAGGGCGGCGCACAGAATCAGTGCCAGCCACATCCATACGGTGTTGCCCATGAACGTAGGGAATGCGCAGCCGACGAGTACTCCGTTGAAGCCCCACAGTCCCTCGCGTCCGTCCTGTGCGGGCAGTTTGAGAAGCCATCCCGCCACGGTCGATACGACGAGTCCGAGCACTGCCCCCCATGCGACGATACCCATGCCGGACTGATAGGCTCCGTAAAATATTCCTGCAATGAACAGCAGTCCCGTCCACGCGCTGTTTTGGAACATTACCTGCCCCGCACCGCGGAACAGTAATCCGATAACACCGAACGCGCCGACGGCGTTGTCCGGTTTTGCGATTGTGTTGTTTGCCATAGTTTGTCGATTGTATGCAAATTTAGAAAATGTTTTGGTTTTTATCATATCCTACCGCCACGGGAATTCTCCGAAAAGCGGTTTCCCCTTGACTGCATGACGGACGGTCGAGCAGAACTCCCTGACAATCCGTTTTACGGGGTCGGATTCGTCGCCCAAGACCTTATACGACAGTCCGCAGCCTTCGGGCAGCCTTGTGATTCCGGCTGCGATTCGCCGCTCTCTGTCGATGAATGCGGGAGTCCGTTCGTATATCGCATCGGCGGTGTCGGGCGGCGTGAGCACGACGACATTGGCGAATACGTCGTAGTCGTCCATCACTCCGAGCGTTTCGGGCGAATGCAGTCCCGGGCGCACGATGAATTTCTCGCGGAACAGCGGCTGTCCGTCGGGTCGCTCCGCACGGGTGCATGCCGAGATAATGTCGTAGGCGAACCGCTCTCCGCCGCCGAAGTATTTGCGGCCGCTCATGTAGATTTCCGAGTAGAACAGCGTCGCCGTCGGTGCTATCCGTATCGTCGTGTCGGCGATGAAACGCGTGTGCCGGCAGGGAATTATCTGCTCGGGGATGTATTCGAGATAGGCACCCTCTTCGAGTTCGATTCGCTGCGTCAGCCCCGAAAAGTTGTAGCGCATTTCGGCGAGTTTGGTCGCTGCACCCGTCGATATGTGGGCGAATGCGTTGCGTCGCACGACGAAACTCTGTTCGTAGCGGTCGCCGTCCACGTTCGGCCCGCCCGACGACAGAATGTAGACGCACGGCATCTCGGGAATCTCCTCGTCGAAATAGAGTTCCTGCTGCACGATAAGCGGCGCCCGCCGCTCCCATTCGCGCATTATCGAACGCCCCTCGCCGTCGAGCTCGAACCCCATGTGCAGGTAACCGACCTTGCCGGCAGTCCCGACGGGCATCGCTTTCGGCTCGTCGAGATAGGGGCGCATCTCCTTTACGTCGGTGAAGTTCATCGTGCGGCGGTTGTTTCGGCCTGCTTTTCGTTTCGCAGTTCGATGTCGAAAAGCGCCATTTTGCGTATCAAATCTATCAGTTCCCCGATTCCCTCGCCCGTCATGCAGTTGGTGAATACGAACGGCTTGCCGGGGCGCATTATCTCCGAGTCGCGGCGCATCACTTCGAGGTCGGCATGAACATACGGAGCCAGGTCGGTCTTGTTGATTACGAGAATGTCGGACTGCGAGATGCCGGGCCCGTCCTTGCGCGGTATCTTGTCGCCTGCCGCAACGTCGATTACATAGATGAAGAAATCGACCAGTGCGGGGCTGAACGTCAGCGTCAGATTGTCGCCGCCCGACTCTATCAGCACCACGTCGCCGTCGGGGAACCGCGCCTCCATCTCCTCGACGGCAGCGATGTTCATCGACGGGTCCTCGCGTACCGCCGTGTGAGGGCATGCGCCGGTCTCGACACCGATGATGCGTTCCTCGACGAGTATGCCTTTAAGCATTTTGCGGACGTGTTTCGCGTCCTCGGTCGTAACTACGTCGTTGGTGATTACCAATACTTTGTATCCCATGTCCAGAAGACGCGGCGTGA
>CAZESW010000003.1:3349-23437 GCA_964514795.1 uncultured Alistipes sp. | reverse complement strand
GGAAACGGCGACACCAACTCGGATGCCGACAAAGACAGCGAGGAGGGTTGGGACTACGAGAACACCGTGAAGACGGTACTGCTCGTGATTACAGGTCCTAACGACGAGTACATCACTCATGCCGAGGTTACGGGTATTATCCCGACCGCCAACAACAACGGAATCTACCCAATCAAGGCGAAGTTCAAGAGAGAGGACATCGACAAGTGTTACGAGAGCGGTCCGTTGGCGACAACCCAGACGGTGAAGATGTATGCATACGTGAACTACACCCAGAATCTGCACAATCTGTTCAGTTCAATCAGTGAAGAAGACATAACGAGCAAAGCTTGGCTGAACTGGTCGGGTACAATCGAGGAGCGTCCTTCGAAAGCAGGTCAGACCCCGATTATCAGCAACACCATCTGGGCAAAGCACTCGTTCCTCATGACCAACGCCACCGAGTACACCGCCAAATTCCCTGCAACGTCCAATGACTGGGATAAATATTCGGAGGAGAAGACTCCTTACGACGTGTCGGAAAACAGCGGCGGTAACATCAGGGTCGAGCGCGCTGCCGCACGTATCGACTTCAAGGATGGATCGGAAGGCAACAATACTTACTGCATCATCGGAGGTATCACGTCCACGGATCAGGAGAATCTCAATCTTATCGACGTTCAGCTGACCCGTATGTCGCTGGTGAACATGAGCAAGAGTTTCTACTATCTGCGCCGTGTAAGCAGTGACTACGATGACCATATGGCAGGCAACGACAGAATCGGCAAGTACGAGACCTCGAAGAACTGGGTCGTAGACACCGACTGGACTGCAAAATATACAAAGGAAGGAATCAATCCTGCTAATGCCGGCGAATACTTCAACTTCTCGCTCTACGGAGAAAAGCACGATGACCACTACGCTTACGCCAGAGCCAACTGGTACACCGACAATATCAACGACATCCTGTCAAAAGACCACGACAACGACAACTGGGGCGACAAGAGTTACCATATCTGGCGTTATATCACGGAGAACACTCTGCCGAGCATCGACGCACAGAAGACCGTTCAGTCTACGGGAGTCGTATTCAAGGGTCTTATCCTGCCGGGCGAAAACATCGACGCTTCGATTGTCGACAAAGACCAGGAGACCCGCTATATCTCGGTTGAAGTAGAGAAGGCGCTCATCGCTTCGAAACATCATCTGCCTAAACTCGGCGACGGCGAGAACAACACTGCAACAGGAGAAGCATGGAACGGCGATAACGAGGACGAAATCACCGATGGCATGACCTATAACTACCCTACTCTCTATGAGTTCGACGGTCTGCTCTATGCCGGTTTCGACGAGGTAGTAAAACGTTCCGCACTCGACGGACAGGGAAGTTTGCTCTATGCTGCCGCTTCTCATGTACTCAACCACTGGGTTCTCGAAGGCAATACGTTCGTGCACAATGCTGAGCCTGCTGACGATGACACAGTACTGACAGTTCGCATCTACAACGAGATTCGCGGATACATCGAGCATGTAGACAACGGTACGGACGACTACACGAATGGCGACTACACCATCGACCTCGATGAGTCGGCAGACTACTTCAAGGCATACGCAACCACGTTCAACGAGCCTGAGGCCAGCAACTTCACCCTCTACGAAGCATCGTACGAGGATGAAGCGACCGAGAAGGGCGAAGGCTGGGGTTACTACTGCTACTACTTCTACTGGAACCGTCACAACGACAACAACCTGAGCGGCAAGATGGGTCCTATGGAGTTCGGCACCGTCCGCAACAACGTCTACAAACTCTCGGTTTCGAAGATTAACCGTCTCGGCCATCCGCGCAATCCGGACAACGACCCGGATCCGTATGATCCGGAAGATCCGGACGAGGAGGCCCGCGTATACCTGACGGTAAATCTCGAAGTATTGCCTTGGGTTGTACGTGTGAACAATATCGAATTCTAATCAACCGAATAAAACGCCACAATAATGAAATTGAGAAGCGTCATATTCGACACCATGCTGAGGAGGGGAGCCGTTCTCCCCTTCCTCGGGGTGTTGCTTCTTTCGATAATCGCAACGTCGTGCGAGAGCATATATGACGACCAGAGCGACTGTCCTCGTGGCGTGTCCCTGCGCTTCGTCTACGAATATCACATGGAGCGCGGTGCCAATGCGTTTCCGTCAAACGTGGACTGCATCACGGTGTATGTCTTCGACAGCGAAGGCAACTACGTGAAGCAGTTCTCGGAGACGTCGGAGGCTTTGCGGAGCGAAAGCTACCGCATGCGGCTGACACTCGATGCAGGCAGTTATGACCTGCTGGTCTACGGAGGTCTCGCATGCGACGAACGCCGTTTCGATATTACGCCTGCCGAGGCATCGAAACTGAGCGACATTAAGGTAACTCTCCCGCGAAATGCGGAGGGAGCGAGCGACAAACAACTACACGACCTGGAAAACCGCACGGGCGGTCTTTTCTACGGCGCAGTGAGCGTAACGTTGCTCGACGACGACTACACGGAGGAGACGGTTTACATGATGAAGGATACCAACAATATCCAGGTGATATTGCAGGAAATCGACTCTCCGTACACGGTGGATTACGCCGATTACGACTACAAGATTATCGATGACAACTTCGTGCTCGACAGTGCCAACAAGGTCGTGGAGACAGCGACGAAGGATTCGGAGCCACACTAT
The DNA here is from genome assembly GCA_964514795.1 of uncultured Alistipes sp. GTDB lineage: Bacteria > Bacteroidota > Bacteroidia > Bacteroidales > Rikenellaceae > Alistipes. Next base: position 20,752 of record CAZESW010000003.1, on the reverse strand, counting down.
GTGCCCTACGCTGCGGAGAACCGCATAATGGGATATGTGGAGTATGTGAACCGCAACGGTTCGATGCTCGAAGAAATCACAGAAAAGCCCGTACAGGTGGCATGTGCCGAGTTCTCGACGTCGCGACTGGTCATCGAACATTTGCCGACCGCGCGTCTGGTCATAACGAACAAGCGCACGGGAGTGAATATCGTCGATATGCCGTTGATAAAGTATCTGACAGGAATACGCGGATTCGGCGACAGTTGGATAAAGAGCGACCAGGAGTTCCTGGACCGCCAGAGTCGCTGGACGCTGATGTTCTTCCTGCAAAGCGGCGTGTGGGCGAATATGAGAATATCGGTCAATTGGTGGACGGTGCGCTTCAACGAAGCGGAACTTGGATAGCCGACAGACCGACACAACTATTGAGAAAAAAAGAATAACGATATATATCGAAGAGAGATAGGTTTGGAGAGGATGAAAAATGCGCTGCTGCATATCGTAATGGCCATACTTGCCGCGTGTTTCTGCACGTCGTGCATCTATGACGATTACCCGGACAGTCCGGCTACGCTCGATGACGAAGGCACGGTATCGCTGACTTTCGACATGCGGGTGCTGGGCTTCGGTTCGACTCGCGCCGGAGGTGAGCCTGCGGAGCGCGTCAGCACGCTGCGTGTCGTGATTGTCGATTTGGGACTCGACGACAGCGGCAACAGCGTCGCACGACCGACGGTAGAGCGCAACATTATGCTGGAAAACGTATCGTTGGCGGGAGATGACGACTCGGGACTCCCTGCCGGCGTCGTAAGACTGCAATTTCCGAAGATACATGCGGACCGACGCAAGAAAATATACCTGCTCATAAACTCCGAACCGACCAAACATACTCATCTCGACCTGCGCCTCGCCGACGGCACGAAAATTACCTCGCTCGGTTACGACAACGACAAACTGTTTTTGCCGGGCAACAACGGAACGGTACCTATTGAAGATGCGACATTCGTCTCCCCACAAGGCAGTTACGCAAACAATAACATTCCCTCGAATGAAGAGTTGTTGGTACCTATGACCGCCGTACACACGATTTCTATTCCGCCCATCGAGGTGCTCGCCGAGATGTATCCTACGATACATCCGAATTTAATATATCCGTTGCCAAGCGAACTTTACGTAGTGCGCGCGATAAACAAAATCACGTTCGAATTCTACAACAACACCTACTCCAATGCCAACGATCTCGAAGGCATAGACCTGCTGATTCGCGAATGGAGCATCTCCGACGTCAATTCGCACGCCTATCTGTTCGGTCATCCGGGCGATAACGGCAATCTGTTCAGCGGCAAGACCTCGGATTTCTACAATCAGGTGAACGCGCCGTGGATGCAGTGGCTCAAAGGCGAGGCGGAAAAGAGTCAGTCGCCCGATTACAAGCCTTACTACGAATGGCTTACGGAATATACACTGCCGTCGAACACGACACATGGGACCTATTCGTTCCGTCCGGGCACATATACGGGAGCGGCATTGACCGGCACGGCAAAGGACAGCGACGGATATGTACTGCCGGCACCGAACGACAACAACGGCACGATGCTTTCGACCGAGGACGACCCGGTATATTTCGGCGAGTCGCATTCGGGCAATCCGCAGAAGTACGAACTGGCATTCACCGTATGGCAGCTGACGAAGGAGCAGAAGGAGAACGGCGAAACGTGGAACAACCCGTACACCTACCGTGCGACGAGCACAATCTCGGCAGACGATACCGATTTCAACCTGCGGTCGCTGTTCCGCAATACGCATGTGGTGGTGAAAGTCACGTTCCGCTCCGGCCTGGGACGTGTGGAGCTGCATGTCGATGTGCATCCTTACGGAAATTACGAACTCGACCCCGGCTTCGGACTGTGATTCCGGACAATTTAATTGAAACGAATGGCTTACAAGATGAAACGAATATACAAGGCATTATCACTTATTCTCGCGGCGGCGTTCTGCCTGACGCTCTCTTCGTGCGTCAAAGATTTGGACGAACAGGGTCTGACGGCGTCGGACGGCGAGTGCAACGTGGCATTCGAACTGCAAGGAATGCCGTTGCAGTCGGCCTTGACACGAACCTCGGGTGATGCGATACGTAATATTCGCAATCTCTACGTTCTCTTTTATGCCAAGGGAGATACGGATGCCGACAACTACGAACTCGCCTATGCGTTCACGTCCGATACAAATTGTGCAAACACCGTTTTCGAGCAGGGGCTGAAAATAATCGACAAAAGGGACAAGGGACGCACGCCAGGCTCGGAGTTCAACCCGAACGACGGCGAGTGGAAAGGTGTGGCGGAAAGCAAGACGCAGAGCGTAACGACGTCGGAGGTGCAGGTGCGACGCGGCAGCTATGCCGTTTATGTCGTTGCCAATGTGGACGATTTTTCGTCGTCGGCATTCTCGAAAGCCGACATCGCCACCCCGGGAGCACTGCGCGACTACGACCTGATATGGGAGAGCAATGCGGCGGACAACGACGCGATGTTCGGTTTCTTCACCGAATCGGAGACGAACGGATACGACGTAATCCACGATACCGCTCCGGTAATCCGTTTCACGGCAAACGCCAAGAGCATTTATGCGTGGGTCAAGCGTGCGGTATCGAAAGTGACGGTCGCCTTCGACGGTTCGAAACTGCGCAACGGTGTACGAGTCTATATCAAGGATATTGCGATACACGATATACCGTCGACCTGCAAATTAGGCAAGGACAACTCGCCCGGGTCGATGGAGGAGCTTATCACGAACGGTGAACAGATAGTTTTCACGACGGGTACGGGAGTTACCAATACGACACGTATCTCGGCGCGCGAGCCTTATTTCCCCGGTTTCAGCGGTTTGGCGGAGAATGAGGAAGATGTGGCGAAATGGAAGCAGAACGTACACTCCGAAACGGCGAATGCGCTCTATTTCTTCGAGAACCGTCAGGGAAAGAGTAGCGGAGCGGCAGACGGCAACGGCAGTTGGAAGCAGCAGACCGACAACAACGGCAACAACATACCCGACGACCGCGATACCCTGGCGCATCCGGGTATAGACCACAACAAGGGTATTCTGAAAGATACCAAGACCTACGGTTCGTATATCGAGGTGAACGCCTACTATCAGAACGATAATTTCGGAGCGAAGACCGAGGGTAATATCATATACCGGTTCATGCTGGGCAAGAATACGACGGACGACTTCAACGCCGACCGCAACAACCACTATAAGCTGACGATGTGTTTCAAGAACAACGCCAACGACGTGGACTGGCATATAGATTACAGCGACAAAATCGGAGAGTACATTCCCGACCAGATATACGTGTCGTACGAGTACAACACTCCGACAATGTTGCCAATCCGCCTTGTAGGAAAGGAATTTACCAATCTGACCGTAACCATAAATTCGAGCAACTGGTATCCGGACGATTCGAGCATACCGCGTTATACCGGAACCACCAACCCGACAGGTCTTGCTACGGGATTCCTTTCGCTGACATACGACGAGAATCCGCGTATCAATGCCGGCGAGGAATTCGATGCCGCAAAAGATGCCGCGAGAGTTACCAGTTACTGGAACAATCAGGCAAACAACACGACCAGACAATACATAGACAACGGAAACAAGGTAACCTGGACAGACCTCGACAAACACGGCTATAATGTCGGAACCAGAATAAACAGCGAGGGCAACAAGGTATTCGAGGCGAATATACCGCTGTTTACCCGACCGTTGATTATCTACAAATCGACATCGTGGACGGGAGCCAATCCATATTATTCGGCAACACGTACTGGACAAATTACGCTGACCGGCGATATCGACGGAGTACCATTTACAAAGAAAATTAAAGTCATACAGGTGCCGCGAATCGAAAATCCGTCGGGCATATACCGCAGACACGACAATACCGAACCATTCGACGTAACCCTGATGGAGCGTAAAGGTGAGGGTGGAGCACATACCACACCTATTTCTTATGCTCCATACAAATCCAAAGGATTATGGAGAGCTGTTATACACCGTTCGACCTCGGGCAGCGGAAATGATGTGGCGGCATGGTTCTCGCTGACCGCGGGTGCGCAGAAGGCGAATGCCGTCAACGAATATATAGAGGGCGACGATGGCGAACCTATCAAGTTCACCTTTACGCCAAACGGCGTAATCAACCAGAATCAGGTAAGATGCGGCATAATCAAGGTCGAATACAACGACTATACATGTACGCACTATATATTCGTGCGACAGGGATATGCACCGATGCGGTTGGAGAACGACAAGGTTTACTGGCACACGTTCAATCTCTATTCGGGCAGTGCAGAAACAAATCATCCGTGTGAAGCGGGTTCGTTCTTTATTCGCGGACGATTGGCGACCGCAATTCTCGACACCAATCCGGACGACAAACTCGGTGACACCAAAAATCCTTTGAATGCCATTACGACACAAAACGGCACAACGCCATCAACCATTGCCATAAGCACTTTAAAGAGTTATGCACGAGGTGATTTCCCATCCGACAACCAGTCTTTGAGCAACAACAATACAACTCTCAATCCATGGAACGCCGGTCGCATACCGACACTTGCAGAATGGGCGACATTGAAGAACGAGAATGCAAATGCACTTATCAACAAGGCATTTGGTGTACTCTATGGCGACGGTATAACCACTACGCAGACCAATGTCGATAATGTAAACAAATGCCGACATGCAGATGTTAATACAAGTACCGGTAAAGCATCAAAAGGTATGCGAGGAAGTTTCGTTTACAATACCGATGACGGACGCAATATATTCCTGCCTATCGGAGCATCGGGACACGGACGTCGAAAAATTAATGCAAATGGGGAATTGCAGTATGGTCTCAATGATTCGTACTGGACTACGACGCTCACTGGATGCGAGCCTCGTCCTCTGCTTTATTACCTACGCACCAATGAAGGTGCTATTTACTGGGCACAATCCGAAGTCAGCGGTATCCCCGACTCGACTCACCCCAAAGGCGACAATGGTTGGGACATAAACTACAAGACCTACGACTTCGACTATATGGAGGCAGCCGGAAACCGGAACTCAGCATGTTACATCCGTCTGGTGCAGGATGCCCCACCGCAATAACAGCTTGAAGCCGACTATGACCACAACAACAGAGGCAGGACAATGTCCTGCCTATTTTTGTCGGGGGGGGGTAAGGTGATTTAAGGTTACGCGGCAGGTGTTGACTGCCGCTTTAAGGTAATTAAGGTCGTTAAGGACTTTAAGGAGGCAATACTTTCTTTCAAAAGGCATACTCTCGTCATTCTGAGCGAAGCGAAGAATCTAATAAACAACCGCGTCATTGCGAGCGGAACATTTGTGGAGCGCGGCAATCTACCATTGTCTATTTTCGCCGGGTATCATCAATGTTTTATAACAGCGGTAGATCGCCACAGCCGTACATAGCCCGTTTCGGGTATCGTTTTGATAATTCGATGTACGGCTTCGCGATGACGAATATATATTTTGTTGGTTCGGGGGAATAAGGTAATTTAAAGTTTTTAGGGTAATTAAGGTAGTTAGAGACATTAGAGACATTAAAGACCTTAAAGACCTTAAAGAAGAAGCGGCAGGCTTAAGCCTGCCGCTCAACCTTAACAAATTTTACTCGACGTAGAGCACAAGGCCTTTCAGATATTCGCCCTCGGGATGATAGATGTTTATCGGGTGGTCGGTCGGTTGCGTCAGCTGGTGCAGGATACGCACCTTGCGACCCGCGATTGCCGCCGCCGTGAATACCGTCGTGCGGAACAACTCCTTCGACACCGCCTGCGAGCACGAGAACGTAAACAGAATGCCGCCGCTCTTGATTTGCGACAGCGCACGGGCATTGAGCCGCTTGTAGCCCTGCATGGCATTGCCCAGCACCTTGTGGTGTTTGGCGAAAGCCGGCGGGTCGAGAATTATAAGGTCGTATTTGTCGCCGATATTTTTGAGATATTCGACAGCATCGCATGCGACAGCCGAGTGTTGCGCCCCCTCGCCGAAATTGAGGCGCACGTTCTCCTCCGCCAGTCGGACGGCGCGTTCCGAAGCGTCGATTGAGCAGACCTCCTTCGCCCCGCCCGCAAGAGCATAGACCGAGAATCCGCCCGTATAGCAGAAAGTATTGAGCACCGTGCGGCCTGCGGCGTAACGCCCGACGAGTTCGCGATTGAAGCGCTGGTCGATGAAGAAACCCGTTTTCTGCCCCTCCTCCCAGTTTACGAGGAATTTATGGCCGTTCTCGAAAACGACGTGGTTTTTCTCCGCCGACGAGCCGAACAGATAACCGTCGGTCGGGTTCAGATTAGCCTTGAACGGAACGGTCTGCGAACTCTTGTCGTAAACGGCGGTTATCCTGTCGCCGTAGACTTCGGTAATGGCGCGGGCGATTTCGTGGCGCGAACGGTACATGCCGACGGAGTGGCACTGGACGACGGCGGTAGTGTCGTAAATATCCACGACCAGCCCCGGCAGCGAGTCGCCCTCGCCGTGAATCAGGCGGTAGCAGGTAGTGGACGGATTTTCGGTAAGTCCGAGCGTACGGCGGACGTCGTATGCGCTCGCGATTCTCGAATGCCACCACGCCGCGTCGATATTCTCGCGCTCGAACGACAGCACACGGACGGCGATAGAGCCTATCTGGTAGTGTCCGCGAGCGACGAAATCGCCGCTACGGGTATAGACATCGACGATTTCGCCCTCGGCGATTTCACCGTCGCACTCCACTTTGTCGATAGCACCGGAAAATATCCACGGATGACAACGCATAAGCGACTCCTCCTTACCCCGGCGCAGGAATATTTTTGCCGTCATAATTGCACTTTTCTATTATGGGGCAAAGATAATAAATTTAACGATAAGCCCGGCGGATTTTGTCTGCCGGGCAACCGGAAATCAGCGATTGCCCCGTTTGCGCTTCGTCGGTCGGCTGCTGTCGGGTTCGATAGTGCCGACATAACGCATGGTGGCATCGGGAGTGGCGATGGCGAGTTGCGCCTGTCCCGTCACGTTCGACACTAGGAGTTCGACGACCCATTTTTCGCCGTTGTTCATGACCGAGAACGTCACGCGCCACAGACCGTTGTTGAGTGTCGCGGCATAGCCCTCGACCGGCGAGTCGAAATTTTCGGTATAGATGACGTAACTGTTGAATTCGAACGGCAGATGGACGGCGACAGAGTCGTTCTGCATATTGAAGAACAGATAATACGCCATCACATAGCGCGTATCGCCCAGAGTAACGTTCTGCATCGTTATCGGATAGAAGATATAGTCGCGCGAACCGACGAGCGAATCGATATTCGCCGTAAACTCGGCGGCCCGTACCTCGCGGCGTTCACGGGCGGACATTCCGTCGTCGTAATCCGCACGGTTGCGACGCTGCTGCAACGTCGAGGCGGAGAGTGTCGCGATGCCCGAAACGAACACCGCGACGGCTAAAAGACGCTTTATCATAGAACAGTTTCTAATTGATGCTGGATATGGAACCGCTGTACTGCACGTCGGGATACCACGGAGTGGAGATTGTCAGCGTAGCACTGCCCGACGACGAATAGATTTCCAGCGAGAACTGGTAGGTGGTCGCCGAAAATAACGACGAGGAGAACGTAACGAGCCATCCCTCGTGGGTCTGTTCGGTAACGTACTGCATTACAGACGGCAGCGTATAGTTGAGCAGCACCGGATAATACGGCGGAGTTACGCCCTTGATGAACGGCAGGCACACATCCACCTCGCTGCCCCAGATGGTGAGCAGATAGTTGGGATTGTTGAGAATGCGCGTCGAGCCTGCGGGCTGCTGCTGCATGCTCTGCGGGTTGAACTGGAAGTTGCGGGCAAGAACGATGGAATCGAGGAAGCGTTCGTACTCCGCCAGACGCTGTGCACGGCGCTCCTCGCGCTCCTTGTGTCGGGCTTCGCGCTGCAATTCGCGCTGCGACTCCTGTCGCGGGGTAGATTTGGAGGAGCCGTAGGACTGCGTATAGCCCACGACGCATACGCCGACGGTCAGAGCCGCCGCCAAGAGAATCAGGATTTTTCTTTTCATAGTTTCAACGATATTTGATTTTCCGCCCGACGAGAATCAAATATCGCGCCCGAAAGCATCGGGTATCCGTACCGCCCTCTATAATCGCATAGAAAAAACCTGACGCAGCATATGTTAGACAAAAAGTCCATTCAAGTATTGCGTATTAGGAAACATTCGCTAACTTTGCGAAGCAGTCCTGCGGGCCGGCAGACATATTAGTTTAGTGAACTTAATTAACTCTCAAAAACATAAAACAAACATGAAAAAATCACTATTATTATTTGCTATTTTTGCTTTTGGCGACATTCTCTTCTTTGGGCAACAATTGTTGGCTAAAAATACGACTATATCAAATATGTAACGTCCAACAAGCAAATTATCGACAACCCCGGCAGAAACCCGTCGTGGTGGTCGCAGGTCATATCGAACACATACGACAAGGAAAACAATATTAGTACTATTACTCTGCCGAAAGGGGCATCGATAGGATATGTAGCATTTCACGAATGTTTCAATCTCAATAGTATTACTATTAGCGATGGTATTACTTCAATCGAAGATGCTGCATTCGCCGGATGTGGCGGTCTTGAAAATGTTACCATCGGCAACGGAGTTACTTCAATAGGCGTTTATGCATTCAGCAGATGCCGTAGTTTGACAAACGTTATTATTGGCAACAGCGTTACTTCTATCGGCGAGCGTGCTTTCGCCGATTGCAGCAGCCTTACAAGCGTATATATCACTGATATTGCAAAGTGGTGCGAAATAGAATTTGCCAATTACGATTCAAACCCTCTGGGTTATGCGCACAACCTATATCTTAATGGGGAATTGGTTACAGATCTGGTTATTCCCAACAGCGTTACTTCGATCGGTAATGGTGCATTCTTCGGATGCAACAACCTGACAAGCATTACTATTCCCGACGGCGTTACTTCAATCGGTGATAGTTCATTTTACAATTGCAGCAGCCTGACAAGCGTTTATTGCAAGCCGACAATTCCGCCATTGGGTCAGAAAGCATTTGATGTTATATCAAATGCTGCAAAGATATATGTTCCGACGGCATCGGTCGAGGCATATAAATCCGCAGAAAATTGGAGCAAATATGCAGATAATATCGTCGGTTACGACTTTTAGGGAATAACCGGTACCGTTTTTCATGCCGCCACCGCCCGAAATAGGCGGTGGCGGCTGTTTTATTAGAGCGGGGAGGTGCGTTTCAGAGAGAATATATCCAATAAAATATTGTACAATATTTTATTGGATAGAAGGTGAAATAAAGTCTTTAAGGTCGTTAAGGAAGTTAAAGACTTTAAGTACTTTTATCGGGCAGAAACCGGACGTGCCACTGCTCTATTTCGTCGCGATGAAGAACAAATCGAAGCAGTCGGGACGGTACGGAACCACCGAATAGTCGCTCATGGAAATCGACGTCGTGAGTTTGGCGTTATTCTTCAACAGCGATTTGCGGTTCATGCGGTTCAGAATATCGTAAGGTTTCTGGAGCAGTTGCCGCGGCAAACGGTGTTGGAGGTCGAAAATATCGAAGCGGGTGATACGCTCGACGCTCTTTTTGTTCTTGCGATAGTACTCCATCACCTTTTTGTTGCCCGCGACGCCGAACGCCTCGACCTTCGAGAACTCGCAGGCAAGCATATTCGTAAGTTCATCGACATTGTATTCGCGGACATGCCACGGATTGCGCGTCAGCGACATGGGCGCATTCGGCGTCGTGAGGATGAATTTGCCCTCGGGACGCAGTACGCGGGCGACCTCGCGGACAAGCGAAATATCGTCCTTGATGTGCTCGATAACTTGAAACGACACGACGTTGTCGAACGAGTTGTTCTCGAATTGGAGCGGCGGAACCTCCATCTGGTAGAATTCCGTCTTCTCGTGCTGGCACAGACCCGCCGGAACGGTCTTATCGACCGTAATGAACCGTTCGCACTTCGGCGCGAGCAGTTCGATGCCGTAGCCCGTACCCGTACCGATTTCGAGAACGTCGCCGCCAATCATCCCTGCGGCATGATGGTATGCCAACACCGAACGCCGGTATACGTAATTGTCAGATGCCTCCGCAGAGACTCTCTCCGCCGTCGCTGTATTACCCATTATTTTTTAAGTTTTATGCCGTTATCCGCAATCTCGACGCGACCGTGGCTGAGCAGCACGCCGAGCGAACGCTTGAACAGTTTTTTGCTCATCTGCAACAAATCGTGTACCTCTTCCGGCGAACTGTCGTCGGTAAGCGGCACGAATCCGCCGTTCGCCTCTATCATTTCGTAAAGTTTGTCCGCCGAATCCTTCACCTGCGCATATCCCTGACGCTGCAACGACAGGTCGATGCGGTTGTCCTCCGTTACGCGGACGACGTATGCTCGGCACCGTTCGCCGATTTCGACCTTGCGGAAAAGCTGGTTCTTGTATATCATTCCCCAATGGCGGTTGGCGACGATGACGCGATAGCCTATCGGGCTTTCCGACACGACGAGAATATCTACCTCCTGACGCGGTGCGACGGTTACTATATCGTCGTTATTGACGAAACTTTTCAGTTTGTTCGTGGCTACGCAGCGACCCGTAACGTTGTCCACATACATGTAGACGGCATATTTGTTGCCGATTACGATGCCGCCCTGCTGGTTGCGGTTGGGCATGAACAAATCCTTGCCGCCGACACCCCAGTCGAGGAATGCGCCGTGGATGCTCTTGTCCACGACTTTCAGGCATGCGACCTCGCCCGCCTTGATGTTCGGCGTCTCGGTCGTCGCCACGATACGGTCCTCCGAATCGTGGTACACGAAAACCTCCACCTCGTCGCCGACATGCTGCGACAGCGACACATAGCGGTTGGGCAGCAACACCTCGTTCTGCTCGTCATCGACCAGATAAAGACCGTAGTCCGATACGCGGCCGACTTTGAGTTTCTGAATCTCTCCTACTTTCATCCGTTTAACTTTTACGCGACAAATGTACGAAACAATTCCGTCAATAAAGAATTTTCCGCCAATCGTTTCCTGCGGTTATTGCAAATTAGGAGAAGAATCGCTATATTTGTAATAACAAATCGCGAACGTATGGATTGGAACATCGTCATAATGCTTATCGCCTCCGGTATCATAGTCGGCATCATCAACACGCTTGCCGGCGGAGGGTCGATTATCACCATCACGATGTTCACCGCCCTCGGGCTGCCGATAACCGTCGCGAACGGTACAAACCGTATCGCCGTTCTGTTGCAGAATCTCACGGCGACGGCAACATTCCTGCGCAAACGGATGCTCAACATACGGCACGGGCTGCTGCTGTCGATACCCGTAATCGTCGGCAACATAGCCGGTTCGCTCGTGGCGTCGCACATCGACGAAACGGCGTTCAAAATCTGTTTCGGCATAATTCTGCTCGTAATTCTCGTCTACATAGTCTTCGACAACCGCTTCAAAATCAAGGAGGGACACAATATCGACATCAAGCCGCACCACTATCTGTGGTTTCTGATTATCGGCTTCTACGGCGGCTATATCTATATAGGTATCGGCTATCTGATTCTCGCAATCACGCTGTGGTCGATGCGTATGGACATAGTAACGGCGAACGTAATCAAGGGCTTCGTGATACTTATCGCGACGCCGTTCTCGCTCGCGGTATTCATGCTCAACGGACAGGTCGCCTACATGTTCGGACTGCTGCACGGCGTCGGCAACATCATCGGCTCGTTCGTAGCGTCGCACTACCTCGTCGGCTGGGGCAAGGGATTCATCAAGGCTTTCACGGCGATAATCGTGATGATTTGTTTCGCCGACCTGATAGGCGTAATCTCGCTGCACGACGTATTCTATTCGATTATGACAATCGGCAAATAAATTGTTCAAAGTCCTTAAAGACATAAGGTTTTTAAGGAAAGTTTCGCATGATTTGGTTTACGGATGAAAGGTGGGAATATTCAACAATACATTGAATGCGTTATTCGTTCTTCAATAAATTTAATATTTTTCTAAAAATTTTTCCGTACATGAATATTTATTCCGATAATAATGCATATATTTGCATTCGGTTATGAGCAAAGATTACATTATACCGAGTACAATCTTTTCGGGGGGGGGAATTTCTTATCTCTTCCATAATTTTTTTCGTTTATACCCGTCATATCGATTTCAATTCAATTTATTAACGGTGTCGGAACTGTCCGATGCCCATAACACTTTTTTATCATGAAAAGAATTTTTCTATTTGCAGCCGTTGCAACGATGTTTGCAGCCTGCACCAACAACAACGAAGAACCGAACGTCAAAATTCCGGCATTCGATAAACTTCATGCGACCATAGCCAATGAAGCGTCGGGTGTAGAGGCCCAGAGCGGTTTGTCGGCATGGAGCAAAGGCGACAAACTTTCGGTATTCAACAAAAGCACCGAGAACGAGCAATGGACATACACCGGAGCCAACGGTTCCACGAGCGGCGATCTGGTCAAAGGTTCGGACGCAGCCGAGGCTACCGGTACTGCTACGGACAAAGTGATTGCGCTCTACCCTTACGACAAGAACGCGACGATTGACGGCAACTCGGTGGCGACCACCATTCCGGCAACCCAAACGTACAAGAGCGGCAGCTTCGGCAAGGGCAGCATCGTGATGACCGCAATCAGCGACGACGACAACCTGTCGTTCAACAACGTCCTCGGCTACATCAAGCTGAACGTTACCGGAAAAGACGCCGTGAAGTCGATTACGCTGAAAGGCAACAACAACGAGATATTGGCAGGTAGCGTCACCATCAACACCGAAACGGCGGCAGCTTCGGCATCCGACAATAAGGTCAAGGCGATAACCCTCGACTGCGGCAACGGCGTACAGCTGTCCGAAACGGCCACCGATTTCTATATCGGCATTCTTCCGCAGACCTTCTCGAAAGGTATCACCGTAACGGTCGAGACCGCCGACGGCAATCTGACGGAGAAATCCTCCGAGAACAGCCTGACGGTAGCACGCAACAGCATCGCAGCGTTCGAGGCAATCGAAGCCAGTGCACCGGTTGCATTGGAGTGCGAGCTTTCAATCATCCTCGGCCCGGTATCCGAGCTTTATCCGGAGTTGTCGGCATCTTATCCCGACGATACCTCGCTCATGTATGCCATCATAGCCGATAACGAGGCAAAAATCACCAAACTCAACATGGCGCTCGTCGAAACGGCCCAGATAACGGCTTCCGGACTGAGCGACCAGGAGGTAATGGACTTTCTCGGCGATGAACAAACAAATGCAGACGACATACTTGACGATTTCAATACTCAGCAGGGATACGCCAATCTCTTCATCAATCTCGACCCGGAGACCGAATACACCTTCATAGTTGCAGCTACCAACGAGTACGGCAATTCGACCCTCCTGTCGACCAAATGTACGACTGCCGCACAAGATTTCTCCGAATACAAGGGCGAACTCGTAATCGGACAATACCACATGACATACAAAGGTGAATTCACCTCCGAAAACACGTTCACGGTAATCCCGTCCGGCAACAGCACGACCGAATTCATAATCAAGAATCTCGGTATCGACAACAGCACGTCGTGGTATGGCCAATATGACCCTGCTACATCCAAATTCACCGTCAACGGTATCGAGGTCGGCTATGAAAGCTACGGCAACCAGTTCGGTGCAGTCTGGGGATTTGCCAATTCAACTCATACACAGGTGCTGGTATTCTGGTCGGGATTGGAGAAGGGTACGGATCCGTGCGTATTCTCGGTAGATCCTGTGACGAAGCAGATATGCCAACTCGATACATACTTCTCGACCGACGTATACTCTTATGCATCGAATCAAGTAGGAAATTATCTGGGTTCATACACCGAGTTCGATGCCGGCTGTCCGGTAACGTATGTAAGCAATGGCGCAGCAGCTGCGAAGTGCGCATCGGCACAGCCTTGCAAGCTGCACAACGGCGCAATCAAGTCGGCAACCGTAAAGGGTGCGACCAACGACAAAAATGCAGCTTTGAAATGCGCAAAATCGGCGGCAGTAAAAATAAACGCTGCGGCACTGCGCTAACAGGCTCGGCGACTGATTAACAACAAGCGGCGGACTCGATAGTCCGCCGTTTGTCGTTAAAGTTACGGCAATTATATATTATAATCTCACACTGAAACAAATCTAAAAACGTCGTGCCAAGGAGCGGAGCGACGCAGGTATTAAACAAAAACGTCATGCTGAGGAGGGCGAAGTCCGACGTGAGCATCTCCCGCTGTGTATTTGTCGGGTATTCGCACGGTCAATTTCAACAGCGGTAGATTGCCACAGCCCTGCATAGACACTCTCGGGTATCATTCCACAAATCGGATGCAGGACTTCGCAATGACGATGATTATTAACCTCTACTTTTTGTCGTTATTGGGCGATGTATAGTATTGCGAAACGTAGACGGTGAATATCGGGAAGAACATCATGCCGACGGACGGCAGAATCACACACACGATTTTGCCGATTGTCGTAACGGGAAATATCGCCGCACCGACGGTCGTAACGTTCATCCATGCCCACCATAGCGCGTTGCCGAAATTGGTAAGTTTAGGATTCACGCCCATTTCGTAGTCGAAGAATATCAGCGCGGCGATATAGGTGAACACCACCACCGTAAGCAGATATGCCGTCAGCAGTCGTTTGCAGCGGCCCGAGACGAGCCAATCGACGATAATCGTCATCGCGAGGATGCTGCGCAAAATCGGAATGAATCCTATGACGTGCGCCATGTCGATGGTCATCGTAACGCCGCACCATTTCAGGATATTCAGATACGGAATCGAAATCAGCAGGAACAGCACGTCGCCGACCAGATGGCGACGGCGGCGTTCGGGGTCCGACAGGCGGAAAATCAACGTGATGATGAACACCACGCAGACGCACAGTTGGAGGAACATGTACCAGTCCGAGAAATGAATATGGTCGCCGTGCATGATTTCGACAGAGATGCCGACGATGAGCAGGACGCTCGCAATAACCGAAATCGTGTTGAATGTGTCTGTCCACATCCGGGAAGATGTTACTTTCTGACTCATAAATCTTTAATTTTCGCAAGACGGATTCAAAATTGATGCCGCAAGCGATTTTGTTTTTAATTTTATTTCGTCATCGCGAACCGACGCCAAACCGAGGGCAGAGCCGAACTTGTTCGGACTGTGCCGAGGTGCGCAGGAGGAAAAGCCCGTGAAAGCGGGCTTAAGCCTTGCATCCGATAGCAGGCTGATACCCAGAATCCGTCTATGCAAGGCTGTGGCGATCTACCGCTGTCGAAAAAAACTAACCGATACCCGACAGATAAACAGCGGTAGATGCTCACGTCGCTGCGCTCCTCAGCATGACGTTTTAATGTATTAAATTGTCAAATAAAATTTCCTAATTGTATTTTTCGGCGAAAATAGTTTGCACAATCGAAAATTTGAATTATCTTTGCACTCGCTTTGAGACAGAAGCGCAATGGCGGGATAGCTCAGCTGGTCAGAGCGCATGATTCATAATCATGAGGTCGAGAGTTCAAGTCTCTCTCCCGCTACCGAAGAAAACCCCGAACACCCACGATGATGTTCGGGATTTTTTTTGTGCCGATACGGCAACGGCAAAACGCAAAAAAATTTTGCCGTTACGCAATAATGTCGTATATTGCCGCGTTTGAACATTTGGAATTACTTTTACAACAGAAAAACAGAATATGAATTATTTCATCAAGACATTCGAGAAATCGATTAAAGAGTGCTGGAACAATCCTGCGCTCGACGAATACAAGGTGTCGTCGCTCACTTACGGGGAACTTGCCGCCGAAATCGAGACGATGCACCTTGTCTGGAAGCAGGCAGGACTGAATATGGGAGATAAAATTTCGCTCAATGCGGGCAGTTGCTCGAATTGGGCGAAAACTTTTATGGCAGCCACCGCAGGAGGTTATGTCGGCGTGCAGATATTCAACGGCTTCACCCCTGCCGACACGCAGAAGATGGTGAACCACTCCGACAGCCGCATTCTCTACACCGAGAAATCGACCTTCGCTAAGATGAACTTCGACGAGATGCCGGCACTGCTGGGCGTTATCGACATGAAGAGCGGCGAACTGCTCGCATCGCGCGGAACGTTCGGCGACCTCTATGCCCGCAGCAAGGAGATTTTTGCCGAAGCGCACCCGAACGGACTCACGCCGGAGGACATCAACTATATTGAGCGCGACATGGAGGACGTTTGCTGCATCAACTACACCAGCGGTTCGACCGGTACGCCGAAGGGCGTAATGCTGACCGTCCGCAACATCAGCAGCAACGTAGACCTTATCCCGCGTTATTTCCCATACCGTCGCGGCGAAACGTACCTGAGCATCCTGCCGTTCGCGCACATCTTCGGACTGCTCTACGACATGGTAACGTGTCTGAGCATCGGTATGCACCTGACGATTCTCGGCCATCCGCCGATTCCGAAACTCTTCAAGGAGGCACTTTGCGAGGTAAATCCTACCGTCATCATGATGGTTCCGCTCGTGCTGAACAAGATGATGGAATTCACCATCGGCGAGTTCGTACACAGCAAGACGGGGGGGGGAAAGTTGGCAGACTACAAGGAGAATCCCGAATTCTGCGAGGCCCTGCGCACGATTTTCATGGCGGCGACTGGCAAGAAGTGCGAGATTATCGTTACCGGAGGCGCAGCCCTGCCGGCAGAACTCGAAGAGTTGCTCGCAATCAAGATGCAGGTACCGCTCGTGACGGGTTACGGAATGACGGAGTGCGCTCCGACAATCACCCTCGGACAACCGGGCAAATACAAGCTCAAATCGACGGGCGAACCGGTAGACTGTCTGGAAGTGCGCATCAACTCCGCAGACCCGCAGTCGATTGCCGGTGAGGTTCTCGTCAAGGGCGACAACGTATTCGCAGGCTACTACAAGAATCCGGATGCCGACAAGCAGGTTTTCACCGAGGACGGATGGTTCCGCACGGGCGACCTCGGCATGATGGACAAGGACAGCACCGTTTTCCTCGTCGGCAGATGCAAGAGCATGCTCCTCTCGACCAACGGACAGAACGTATTCCCGGAGGAGATAGAGGTGTTGCTCAACCCGATGCCTTACGTTGCAGAGTCGCTCATCGTACAGCGCGACAACAAGTTCGTAGCCATCATCGTTCCGAACTCCGACGCGCTGGCGAACGACAATATCAACCGCGAAGGACTCGAAAAGATAATGACGGGAAATATCGAGAAACTCAACAGCGAGATTCCTGCATACGAGTTCATTTCGGAGTACGAACTGCATTTCGAGCCGTTCGCGAAGACTCCGAAGGGCAGCATCAAGCG
>CAZESW010000003.1:0-3249 GCA_964514795.1 uncultured Alistipes sp. | reverse complement strand
GTGCATTAAACAAAAAACGTCATGCTGAGGAGCGCAGCGACGTGAGCATCTACCGCTGTTTATTATCGGGTATCAGCGCGGTTGTTTCAGACAGCGGTAGATCGCCACAGACCTGCATAGAACGGCATTGGGTATCTGCCTGCTCATCAAATGCAGGTCCTAATCCCGCTTTCGCGGGCTTTTCCTCCTTCGCACCTCGGCACAGTCGAACAAGTTCGGCTCTGCCCTCGGTTTGGTGTCGGTTCGCGATGACGAATTTTTATATTATTATGCCGCCAAAACCGCAGCCGTCCGCGCGACATTCGAGACCTTAACGACTTTAAAGACTTTAAGGAGAGCGGCGGGCTAATGCCCACCGCGCCAACCATCGCCAAACAGCAGCCAACCATCGCCGCCACAAACAACCGCGCAAGGCCGCGCTCCCCTGACAAAAAAAAGCGTCCGCCGAATGGCGGACGCTTCGATTATCGGTGAATGACAGACTACAAGTCTGCGTCTGCACCAGAAATATTACCCTTAACGATATTTGCCAATGCAGGAGCCGTAATCGAACCCGTATTCGTACAATCGGAGACAGTAGCGGTATTAGTTACATTATAAGCATTACCACCCCAAATACCTCCGATGTAAGTTTTATTTGTAGACTCTGTCATACCGTTGGTCATTTCTATCGCTCCGGTATTCTTGCACTCCGAAATGGTGAACGACGTACCGGTATTGACACCTCCGGCAGCGATACCACCCATCAATACATGATGACGTTTTTTGCTAACATCGCCGGCAGAGTAAACACCTGCATCATCAATATACAATTTACCGTAGTTGTTGCACTTGGTAATATTGGCATCAGTACAAGCTGCAATACCACCGATACGAGGAACGAAGCATGGCGTAACAACTGCAACACTCTTATTGTTTGCGCAATCTTCTGCCTTACCTGTCAATGTACCGAATACACCGCCGATAGCAAACTGAGGAGTACCGGTAATCGTACCGAGAGTCAGATTCAAGTCTGCCTCATTAGTACAATTTTTGAACACTACACTATTGTCAGCCTTTACAGGACCAGCCGCAGCAATAACGCCACCCCAAACAGCCAAACCGGAGTTACCGGCACCACGGTTGCCTGCCGTACCTCCTGCAAACTGACCCTTAACTACGGTCAACGTACCATAGTTGTGGCAATTATCAGCACCGCAAGTAACAATACCTGCCACACCGCCATGCTTAACACAAGTCCATGTTTCGGATTTATGCAACAAGTCAAGAGATACATCACCACGATTGGTGCAATTCTGGATATAACCCTCGATATAACCGCAGACACCACCGCAGACAGGATATGCACCCGAACCGCCGTTGTCGTAAATCATACCTACATTACCGGTATTCTCGCAATTATCTACAATACCATAGTTGCCCGGAGCACCTGCAGCAGAAGGAGTACCGCCGACAACACCGCCAATATAGAAATATGTCTTGGTTACATAGTTAATTATAACCGAACCGGAGTTCTTGCAATTCTGAACCATAACGACATCTTTCTTACCGTTCATATAACCTACGACACCACCGATAGCATGGAAAGTCGATTCTCGAGGAGCCTCAACGCGCAACTTAAATTTACCCATGAATTCGCAATCGGTAACAAGTCCGGTCGAAGAACCGACGATACCGCCGAAATTACAACTCATCTTCAATGGAAGCGACGCAATAGCCTTATCGTATACGATAGAGTTCTGGCACTTCTCGACAGTTCCGGCATTATTGCCTACGATGAAACCGAAGTCCCATGCAGCGGTAGGAGCAGCGAACTCAACGTCGTTATCCGCAGTCATTACGATATTGCTTACGACTGCGTCTGCTGCATTGGTCTGAATCAAGGCATCGCTCAACGAACAAGCCTTAACCGTAATATTGTCGATAGTAGCGGTGTTCGTTCCGACGAGGTTCTTAATGGTACAACCTTCCAAAACGAGGTTCTTGATAGTACCATTGTTGGCAGAAATTAGTGCTATAGGGGCATTGAGATTCTTCAATGCGAAGCCCTGACCGTTGAATATGTCTACGAAACCTGCGCCGCCTACACCGACAATCTGCGCAATCTCAACACCTTCGAGGTCGATATCGTTGGCAAGAACGATTTCTCCCGACGGGCTCTTGAAGCGGTCGGAACGACCTTTGTTGATAGCATTTACCAATGCCACGAACTCATCGGCTGTAGTGATAGCCTCAATATTGGCGTCGGTATACTCAATGGTTTCGAGTTCGGTCGCAATACCGCGTGTAATGTTCAAACCTCCGGCAGGAGTGCACTGGATACCGATCTGGTTACCTGCGTTGGTATAAACGTCGAGAGTAAGACCGGCAGGGAACTTGCCCTCAGGAATTACGGCGTAAACATTTACAGTTTCGCCGACAGCGATAGTCAGGCCCTTGCTTCCCTGCTCAGGAACGAGGGTCAAAGCATCAACAGCCGAAACCTGCGAGATGGTAGCGTTTCTATAATTTATATTGTATTTACCTGCGAGTGCACTGCCGTCGTTCGATTTGAGACAAACTTTGGTAACGACAACTTCGTCGCTCTCGTAGTTATTTACAATCGGAATCTTGATAAGACCGCAGACATTGTGCAGCGTAACTTCCGAGTTGAACGAGTAGCCGACCATTGCGAGAGCCTCGCGGTCCATTGCATTCTTAATCAGGCGCTGCTCGTCGTAGAAGCGGAGACGTCCGCTGGTGGTGTAGAGGTCGCTCGGATAGAGGACCGTGTAAGGGTGAGCGACGTCCTTGAGGTCGAACGAAGCGGTCGATTTGCCGACGTTGGCATCAGCGACAACCGACGAAAGAACACCGTTTACAACGATAGCGTCACCGGCAGCCCAAGTGATGGAAGGCTCGGCGATAGTAACGTTCAGCGTAGCGTCCGCCTTCTCGATAAGCTCGAAGGTCATGGTTTCGAGAACGGTCTCGAGACCTGCATCGACTGCGATGGCACCGGTATAGTCGATAACGAACTTGTGACCGTCGGCAGTGGCAGCCTCCACGATGAAGCCCTTGGCATAAGTTGCGGCAGGAACTACGAAACGGAAATCAACCGGCGAAGCACCGAGAGCGACACCGTTCTCGCCGCAAGCGATTTCAACAGTGCTGTAAACCTTCTCGGCAGCAATCGTACCCTTCGCGAAATCGAATTTCCAGGTACCTGCGACAGCCTCTTCGTTGGCAGCGGTGAGGGAAATGGTGCTG
>CAZESW010000002.1:18325-23492 GCA_964514795.1 uncultured Alistipes sp. | reverse complement strand
GGGCAGAACCACCTCGGCAGGATTCACCGGATGTTCGGACTGCTCGGTGATGGATTTCCACCAGTCGCCGCGATGGGTGACGTAGAGCGTTACCTGCTTGAAGAACGGCATGTCCGATTCGGGGTCGATGTCGTAGAGTTTGTCGAATATGCCGAATTTGGTCTTGCCGTCGTATTCGCCTACACGGTCGTAGCGGAAATTGCAGTCGATTTTGCGGCTCGACTCCTGGTCGTTGGTCGTGTTGTTCACATTTTCGAAGCAGTCGCGGTCGCCGAGGATACAGGTGTAGCCCGACTGGCGCAGATAGTATGTGAACGGTTTGATTGAATCCGGCAGAGCCTTGTCGCGGTTGCTGCGGTGGTTGTGCGATGCGGTGATTGTGTGGTGCAGTCCGGTGAGCATCGCCGAACGGGTCGGCGAACTGAGCGGAGCGCAGCAGCGTGCATTGGTGTACATGACGCCTTCCGCCGCAAGACGGTCGATGTTCGGGGTTTTGACTGCGGCACAGCCGTAGCATCCGAGGTCGAGCGTCATATCCTCGGCGATAATCCACAGGATGTTAGGCCGTTCGTCGTTTGCTGGTTTCGCCGCCTTCTGTTGTGCGCAGCCGCCGAGAATGGACGAGCCGATGGCGAGCGAAACGGGAATAAAGGATTTCTTGTTCATTTATTTATTATTTAAGGTGTACTTTATCATAAGACACACGAAATGCGGGTTACACCCAACGGATGTTCCGAAAAATAGTTCCCAAAAACGCTGTTTGCCTTTTCGAATAATCCTAAATGTCATTCTGAGCGTAGCGAAGAATTTAATCAAAACAGATGTTTCGCTGTGCTCAACATGACGAATAGCGATAAAAAACCGACAGACCTGCCGGAGCAAGTCTGTCGGTCGGGTGAGAATCTCTATTTCTTCGAGATTATGATTTTGCCGATGCAGAAACGGCATGCCACGGCATTTCCTCCGGCAGCGGTTTTCTGTGCGCTGTCGTTGGAGATGACGAGCGTAGAATCGCCGTTGATGCCCGAAAGCGAGAGCGTACCGTTGAACCAGGTGTTCTTCTCCTGCGTGATTCGGTTGTCGAGTTCGTTGAGGTCGAACGTGGTAGTCGCCGTTTCGTCGTCGTTCAGAACCTTGAAGGTGATATAGTGTATATCGCCCGTTGCCGGAGTTCCGAAATCGAGATTGATGTCTACCGCCGAATTTGCGGATGCTCCCGCCAGAGTGGTCGCAGGCAGAGTCAGGTCGCCGACATTCACCTTGTTGGCCGCACGACCGAATTTCAGCGCGCCGTAGTTGAAATAGATGTACGCGCTCGAAACAGAGTAGCCGTGTTTAGCCCACATTGCGATTGCGCTTTCGCTGCTCTTAACGAAAGTGGAGACCGCTTTGTCCTCCCATTCACCGATTTGAACTTCGTCGTTGAACCATTCGTAGTCGTCGCAGAACAGAACGTCCTTCGCAACCTCCGCGGTACTCCACTCGCTGTCCGCCGAGATGCCGTCCACACCAAGAGCCTTCACTTTCAGCGTGGCGTTGAGCAGAGCCGAATCGTTGGCGATTGTCAGAGTGTTGGTTTCGACCGTTCCTTCGACCGTCGTGCCGTTGATTGCCGCCTCGTATTTGTAGCCCGATGCTCCCGCTATTTCATCCCATGCGAATACTATCGGACGGGTCGTGACGCCATCCTCGGTGATAGGCGCGAACATCGACAGCGTCAGATTCTGCGGTGCGTCGAGCGGCTCGGCCTTCTCGATAACGATTGCGTCGATAACGATGTTGTCGACGATTGCACGAGGGGTCTTGTTCGCCGTACCGATGCTTATCGCGATGACGGTCTCGGCGGTCGCATCCGATACCATGAACGAAACCTCGCCGAGGTTGCCCGCTCCGTAGTTGTTGATGTCGTCGGCTACGGTCGCTTCTGTCGATGCACCGTTGATAAGTCCGCCGCCCGACACTATTTTGGCTACGACAGGGTGGGCATTCTTGTCGGTGCCCTTCCATTTCATCGCATCGAACTTGATGGAGAGGATTTTATCCTCGACGTTGGCGCGACACGGCAGATAGAACGTTCCGATGCCGCTCGATGTGCCGACCTTGATGCAGCCCGCCATCTCGGTGAGTCGGTAGAGTGCGGATTTGTAGTTCTCGGTGAAATCGCTCCATCCGCGACTTGCGAGATATGCTGCAATGGTATTGACATTCATTGAGTTAATCTGCTCGGTTCCCTGAATATTGCTCTCGCAGACCAGTTTGTACGGAGTTTCGCCGTCGGTTGCGGTAGTCGCGGTTTTGCCCGGAACGTAACCCTGCGCGTCGTTCAGCGCGTCGCCGCCCCAGATGCAGAGATCGTAGTTGTTGATGTAGACGTGTTTCTCGTCTGCCTTCGCGAGGTTGAGTTTCAGCGTGCCGATTTTGCCTGCCGCGCATTCAACGGCATTCTTGTAATTGAATACATAGCAGTTGGCATCGGTCTCGACGGTTACTTTGAGCGTGTGCGCACCCGGCAGAACGGCCATGTAGACTTTGCCCTCTCCCGCAGCGGCAGGAACTGCGAACGGCTCGGCGATGTTTACAATCGCGGCCTTGCGCAGAATCGACGACTCGAAATCGTACGCGTTCGTCGTCAGGTCGTACTTGTAGCCGCCCGCAAGGGTGTTGCCGCTTACGGCGGTTACGCTCTTGACCTTCTCACCCTCTGCGCCGTAGATGTCGAAGCAGAGAACCGAAGCGGTCGCCTTGAAAACGAGTTCCGTAGTTTCGTTCTCGACGAGCGTCGCAGGTTCGGAAACCATCGTTATGTATTTTCCCGCCTCGAACACTCCCGCAGCGGACTGCATCTGTCCGGAGTTGAGCGAAATCCAGATGTCGGTCGCTCCCTTGGAGTTGAAATCCGCAAAATCGCTGTCGGTCGAATATTCGCGGTACGGGAAATAGGCGTACATCGTGCCTGCGGTCTGCGTGCCGCCCGTGGTAGAGAATGCGCCCGAACCGTCGGTTACGGCTTTCAGGTTGATGTCGGTCGCTTCGGCTCCGACCACTACCACGCCGAGTTCGTCGGTTGCGTTCCACGAGAGTTTGCCCGTCGCTGCGTCGCGGTCGGTGCGTGTGTCGGCGATTTGCGCGTCTATTTTCAGTGCGACGCTGCCGCCTTTCAGTGTGATGCCGGTCGCCTCGTCGATGTCTTTCGTACATCCGGCGAGAATCATTGCCGTCGTGGCAATGAACATGATGCTTTTGATAATCTTTTTCATCGTTCGATTGCTTTTAACGGTTATTCGTAATCCTTGTTTGTCCAGTCGTCGTCTATCGACGGAAGTCCCGATTCTGCCGAAATGGCGAAGCCTCGCTCCGTCGTGCATCGGCAAACCCTCAGGGTAGGGTAGCGATAATCTCTTTTCGTGGTCATAATTATGTAGTTTTGTAGGTTAAGTCGTTAGCGGTCCGCGCTCGTGTCGTATTTCGAAATGCGGAAGTTGTCCAGTCCGACGCGGTTAGGCACGGTCTCCGACTGCCATTTCATGGTCGATACCGTGAACGTGCAGGTGTTCGATACGTTGTGGAATACGAGCGGCTCGATTGCCACCCACTCCCTCAATGCAGGAGCATCGAACGTGAAGTCGTAACTTTCGCCGTTGGAGCACGAAACCGTCAGGTTGCGCGTGTCGCTCATCGCCGAAATCGCGCAGACGTCCATTTCGAACAGAACGTTTATCGACGCTCCGTCAGCAATGTCGGCTACGGCTTTGGTCGGCAGGATGAAATATCCCGCATGGTCGCCGACATTCTTCGACGCGCTGACGGTACGGCCGATTTTGAGGTTGCCGAGGTTGATATACACGCGGCACTTGCTCGATGCGTATCCGTATCCGCGCGATGCCCATTCGGCGACTTTCTCGGCGGAGTATTTGTCGGTGGTTATGCTCTTGCACTCCTGATCGACGTATCCGTTAGGCCATGTGGCTTCATTGCCTGCCGAAGCCCACGATTCGTCGAGCCAGTCGAAATTGTCCTCGAAGAAGACGTAGCCGAACGGATGTCCGTCCTTGTCGATGGTGGTCGCCGCGACAGGTTCGGTCCATTCGGACGGCTGATAGCGCACCGACTCGGCATGTCCGAGCGCACGGACGGAGAGTTCGTAGGTTACGCCCGTTCCGAGGTCGTTTACGGTGCAGGACGGAGTGTCCGAAATACCCTGCCCGACGATTTTGCCGTCGGAGGATTTGCGAACGATGTATTCGTAGCGGAATGCGTGGTCGATTGCCTCCCACGAAGCGGTGAGCGACGACGACGAAGCCGATACGTTCTGCGCGCCTATTGCCGGCATCGCGAGTGTTTCGGACCAGTTCTCCTCAATCTCGGTGCTCTTCGAAATTTTGGTGAGAGCCACCTCGTCGATGAAGAAGCGGTTGGATTTGCCCACAGCCGTCAGATATTCGGTCGAATATGCCGACTTGAATATCACGCGCGTGTCGGTCGTCGCATTGTATATGCGTACCGAAATCGGGTCTTCGGTCCATTCGTTGAATGTTTCGAGCGGGATTTCGAGTTCGGTCTGCGTCGCCGAGTTGATGGTTCCGCCGCCGACAACCTCAATCTTGATGTCGTTCAGGTCGCGTGCGCCGCCCGATGCCTCGTAGCCCGTAGCCTTGAATGTCAGTTCGGTGTGCACGGTGCGGCCATCGCGTATTGCCGAGAATGCAGGCGACTGCACCATACCGGCGGTCTTGCTCTTGCCGAGTTTGATGTAGCCCAGACGGAGATATACGGGGCGGCTGTTGTCGATTTGTATCCAGCCCGCCTGCTCGAACTTGTCCACGAGTTCCTGCGAGAGCGTGTAGACGTTGTCGAAACGGGTTTCCGCCGTGTTGAGCTGCGGATTGCCGACATAGTCCGTACCTCCGAACTCGTAGGTTATCCAGTCGAAATAGTCGGAGTAGTAGACATAGCCCGGCTTGTAGTTGTCGTCGCCGTCGAGGCTGAATTCGAGCTCGTAACCCTTGTCCGCCTCGCTGCCCTCGATAAGCAGCAGGTCGTCTATCGCATATCCCGCATCGCCCGTGAAACGCAGATACATGCGGTCTACGCCGATGATGTGGAATATCGCCGAAGCCTTGCCCCAGCCCGAAGCCGTAGTGCCGGCTTCGTAGGTGAACGGATACCA
>CAZESW010000002.1:0-18225 GCA_964514795.1 uncultured Alistipes sp. | reverse complement strand
GGGCTGCCGCTCCGTCGCCGAAATTCTCGTTGTAGTAGGAGATAATCTCTCCGTAGGCGCTCTGGTAAAGCGCCACTTCGAGTTTCACGCCGTCCACGGTGTCGAAATAGAGCGTCACGGCGCGTTCGTCGCGCGTGTTCGGCTCGACCTCGACCGTTACTTCCGTGTCGCCGTAGGATGCACGGGGGGTAACCTTTATCCAATCGACGTTCTCTTCGTCGTAGTTGATTATCCAGTAGGTGTTCGACTTCACGTCTATCGTTACTTCGCCGCCGTTGTAGTCCAGGCCGCGCTTGTTTACCTTTATCGTGGTCTTCTCGGACGAAACGTCGGGTGCGATGCCTTCGTCGCCTTTGCATCCGCCGAGCAGAACGGCAGAAAGGAGAGCGACCGCGCACAGGATTGTTCTGATTGTGTTTTTCATGTCTGTGTCCGTTTTGTTATTTCATTTTCGTGTGGAATGCCTTCGGTCGCGTCATGGTTTCGGTGTATACGTTGCCGAAACGGTCGGTAACCTTGATTTCGAGCGTCGAAGACGATGTCGAAGCCTTGACTGCGAACATGTGCGACGTGCGGTTGGATGCCGCGTCCGACGTGAGCGCGCCTCCGTTCTGCACGCGCGGAATGTCGTAGCAGAGCGTATGCAGCGGGTCGCGGTCGAATACGCGGTTTACGGTCAGCGGTTTTCCGCCCTCCGTAACTTCGATTTTCCACTGCGGGTCGTAGTTCCATACGTTGATGTAGACCATGTTGGCATCGAGCGTGCCGTAGTCGTCGCCGGCTGTGTCGCGGGCCGAGTCGGTCTGCTTGTTCAGAACATCGACATAGTCGCCCAGAATGCTCTTGGCGAGATTCATGTCGTAGGTGCGGAACTGCTCGTCGCGTTCGCAGCCGATACCCTTGTAGTACCATTTTATGTCGCGTCCCTTGACTTCGAACACGCCGTATCCCGCCGGAGTGCCGTCCTTGCAGACGCTGCGGCCCGAATATTTGCCACCCCACCACCAGCATTCGCATACGGCTGCGGTGTTGTGCTCGATGACGGCATCCGAAATCTCCATCGTCGAGTTGATGTGGGAGTGTCCCGTCATTATATGCACGTTTTTGAATCCGGCGAGCATGTCGAGAATGTCTGCCGAACCGCTGCCGGAGAGAGTCGCGGTGTTCGTGAAGTTGTAGTTGTTGTTGGTGAACAGCTGACAGTGCGTGCATACGACAATCGGTTGCGACTTGTCCTTGATGCGCTTCAAGTCGTCGCGCAGCCACTCCGCCTGTGCCGCAGGAATCAACTTGCGGTAGTCGCGGCTGCCGATGATTCCCTGCGCGCCGCCGGTGTTTATCCATGCGATGTTGTCGAGCACGATGTAGTGCACTTCGCCGAGGTCGAACGAGTAGTACGACGGACCGAATACCGTTTTGTAGAACGCCTCACCCGCGAAATCGCCCTGAACGTAAGGGTCGTTGTCGTGGTTGCCCATCGTGTTGAACATCGGAACGCAGTAGCCCGCAACGGTGTTCTTGTAGTTGGCAGGCGTGTATTTCTGCACATACCAGTAGTGGTCCCATGTCAGGTCGCCCAGAACTACCGCATAGGTGCGGTCGAGACCGTATCGGGCGGCGAGAGCCTGCGAATCGGCCATGAAACCGTTGCGGAACTGGCTCATGTCGCCGTTCGAACTGTCGCGGTTGGCGAGATGCAGGTCGGCGGCGAAGATTACGAAATGTTCGCTGTTGTCCACGCTCTTCAATTCGAAATTGCACTGTTCGGCGATGCTTGCATCGTTAGTAACCGGCATCCAGAAGCCCGGACATGCGTTATCGCCCATAACGGGCATGTAACCCGACGGCAGCGAAACGAATACATAGCCGTTCGATTTGTCGGAATCGAGCCAGTAGTAACCGTTCTCGTCGGTAACGGTCGTCGTGAAGCCGTCCGAAACGGCCACGTCTGCCAGTCCCTCCTTGCCGCAGAAGACTACGCCCTTGATGTTGAAGCCTTCGCGGTCGGGAATGTCGAACTCGGCCGTAAGCCATACGGTGATGTTGCAGACCTTCTGCTCCGCTTCGCCGCGGGTGATGTAGAATACATAACTGCCGCGTTCCAGTTCCTCGGGAACGACGAATTTTGCGTAGGTGTCGGTCGTCTCGACGAACGGGATGACGACCTCTCTCTTTTCGTTGCGGAATACCGCCTTGTCACCGGCGGTGAAACCGCGACCCTGAATCGCTACGACCTGTCCTTCGTAAATCGACAGTTCGGTATTGATGTATATGCGCGATACCAGACGGTCGGAATAACGGTATTCGTTTTTCGACTCCTCCCTGCATCCGCTCAGAGTGAATACGGCTGCCGTCAGAGTTATCGACGCGAATATTTTCAATATGTTTTTCATGATGTTTTCTCTGTTTTTATCTGCTGCTTATACGGATTATGCCGATACGGTTGTTGCCCGCACGGTCGATAGGCGTGCTCGTGTTCTTCGCACGGCGGTCGTTGTAGACGCGCATGCGCAGAACGAGGTCGCCCCTGCCGCAACACTCCTGCGGAAGATCTATCGTGTAGATTTTCATTCCCTGCGTCGTCGAAGCGTTCGCCGATACGAAATTCGCTATGTGTGTCCACGCTTCGAGCGGAGCATTCTCGTTCGTAGCCCATTCGAGGCTGAAATTCATCGGACCCGAGCTCGAACTTGCCATCGCGAATTCGAGCGACAACTGTCCGCTGCATCCGACGGTCGAGACATCGATGAGCCATGCCGTACCGTCGCAGTCGTCGATGCGGTTGTAGTTGTTCTGCCACCAGTCCTGTGCGACAATGCAGTAGTGGATTACCTCCGTCGAATTGGCATAGAGCGGAAGCCACTTGCCGTCGGTGTAGGTTGCCGGCGCACACCGCGTCCAACCCGGCTGGAAATACATCGACACGCTGCCCGCACTGTTGTTCACTGCGACACGTTCGCCGGTCGCCGACTCTTTGAGCTGTCCCGTGCCGACGCATGCCACCGCCTTGTCCAAACCGGTCTTGTAGTCTGTCCACGGGCCGATTTGCA
Source organism: uncultured Alistipes sp. (assembly GCA_964514795.1). Lineage (GTDB taxonomy): Bacteria > Bacteroidota > Bacteroidia > Bacteroidales > Rikenellaceae > Alistipes. Next base: position 15,175 of record CAZESW010000002.1, on the reverse strand, counting down.
TGACGGTTTTCGAACGGCGGGTCGAGGCGTCGTCCGAAATACGGTCGTCGTCGAGCGAACGCATACGGATATGATATACGGTGCCCTCCTTCTTCACGCGGCGCATAACGACACCGCGGATGTTGCCCGAACCTTCGGGAATCATTTTCGCCGCACGGAATACGGATTCATACCACGTATAGAGTTGCGCCGTGTTGCCCGAGGCGTCGCGAAGCAGATGGACATACTCGTTGTTGCGTTCGCAGTAAGGCAGCGACGGGGTGATGTCGTAGGTTCCGTAGTCGTTGTTCAGCACGGTTTCGTTGATGTTGAGATACGTTCCGTATGGGAGTACATATTCGACATCGCGCAGTTCGACGAGACAGTTCTCGTAGTCGCCGATTGTCGAGATGTCCTCGATTCGCAGCGGCTCGATGCCGTCGCTCTCCTCGGTCTTCATAATCATCGTGCGCGAGAAGTTGTTGAACTTCGGAGCCTTGGTCTCGCTGTCGAGTGCCGCCGACATGCCGAACAGATGGATGGTGAGTTTGGAGTTCAGCGGGTAGTCGTTGGAGTCCTCGTCGTCGAATTCGATGCAGAGACCCTTGCCGCTGCCGTCCTGCACGCACATCTGTGCGGCAGGGAAGTTGCCGCAGGTGCAGTCACTGACGACGTATGCCTCGACATAGACGTTTTCGGTTATCGTTCCCGCACCGTTGCCCGTCATGGCGAGCACGTCGGCTATGGTGACGAGCCGCGATTCGTGGAACGACTCGGACGGTTTCGCCTGCTTGACGATGAGCGGATGGGCGAGTGCCGTTCCGGTTGCGACGAACATTACCGTAGTCTGACGTTCGGCATCCAGAGTGTTCTCCTTGACGTCGAATATCTGGTAGGTGTCGGTCTTCTCGGCGAGCGAGAGCCAGTCGGCCTCAGCCGGAATGTTCACCGACCAGTCGATGTTGGCATCGACCTTGATTTTGAACTGCTCGCCTAACGACGAAACGACTTTCGTGTCGGCGGAATAGGTTACCTCCATCGACGGAGCGGCTCCCTTCTGATTGAACGTTATCGTCGCGACGATACGTCCTCCGGCAACCATGTTCAGGTCGCAGGTGCGGGGATACGCGCTCTTGTTTTCATCGACCTTGACCGAGAAGCGCGCGTCGTCGCGTCCGCTTGCGGGCCACGCCGTAATCCACTCCCAGTCCTCCTCGTAGGTCGGTTTGAGTTCCCAGTCGCCTACGTCGGAGTAGACGACGAATGCCTGAATGCCTCCCTCCTCGGTGTAATCTACATGGTAGATGTCGTCCACGATGGCTACCGACGAGCCTTCGGCACTCTTCGTTTCGCACGAGCAGAACAGCGATACGGCTGCCGCTGCGAATGCGAGTATATGGTTATAAATATGTCTTTTCATGTCCGTTTATCTTGTTTACTTAGAAACTGTTTTGAATTTTATTTCGAGATTGACAGTTTCTTATTCGATGCCCGCTTCCGCAGCCTGTTTGCTCCACCATACCGGCGTCTTCATGTCGTCGTCGCCGTTGTAGACGGTGCGCATGCGTTCGAGTTGTGCCTGATAGTTGGCGACGTTCACGTTGGCCGTGTTGTCGGGATACTGGAACCGTGTCGGCAGAATGTGGTCGTTGCTCGTCGCCGTGCCGATTTTCAGTTTCGGGAATCCCGTGCGGCGGTACTCGTACCACGATTCGTAACCCACCCAGAACAGGGCGATGTACTTCTGGTTGAGAATCTGCTCCACGGTGTTGTCGTAAGGCACTTTCGCAAGGAAATTGGATATGGTCTTGTCAGTGATGACGGTGTGTTTGGTGTCGATGCTGTTCCAGAAGCGTATCGACGCCGTGATGGCGCGCTTGTAGTACTCCTCCGCCATCGGGTCGCCTCCTGCCACCCATCCGCGCTTGATTGCTTCGCAGAAGATGAACAGCACTTCGTCGTATTTCATGAACGAATACGGCGAGGCGTAGGAACCGAGATTGTCGCGGTTAAGGGTTGCGATACCGCTCGAATCAGTCTCCTGTGACGGCATGCCGCTGTCGCGTCCCTTCCATTTCTCGCCGCCCTGAACGAAATATGCCGAGATTCGCGGGTCGCCCGGAATCGACATCATGTCGATAATGGTCGAACAGGTCTTGCGCGACGAGGTGAACGACGACGAGGTGGTCGAACCGAAGTAGTTCACGAACGGCTCCACGTCGTTGTAATACAGCGTCGCGTTGTCGTCGTTGCTCTCGAATACGGGATACGAGGCCGGATTGGTGAATACGCGGTTGATTTTCTCTGCCACGCCGAATATCTCGTTGCGGTTGCTCAGTCGCATCAGAACGCGCAGATAGAGCGAGTTGGTGAATTTGCGCCATTTCGCGAGGTCGCCGCCGAAAAGCAGGTCGCGCGAACCGTTGATGCTCTCGCTCGGCTTGTAGAGCGAGTTGGCGCGTTCGAGGTCGGCGATGATGTGCTCGTAGACGGTGCGCTGCGTGTCGAACTTGGGCTGGTTGTTGCCCGCGCCGTTGATGTTGCCGAACGCCTCGGTGTAAGGAATGTCGCCGAAACAGTCGGTGAGGTTCGACATGAACAGGGCCTTGATGGTGATGGCTATCGCCTCGCAGTTCACGTCGCCGGTCTTGACGGCGAGACGCTGCATCTCGTCGGCGTTGGCTGCCAGTTCGGCGAATTTGTTCCACGACGAAGCGGTCGCCGTGTTGGGAATCACATAGCGGTGGTAGGCGTTGTTGCTCGTACCCGAGACCGTGTACTGTATCAGTTCGCCGTTGAGTTGCCACGTGCGGTAGCAGAGCACGTCGCCCGCAGAGGCGATAAGCGATTCGAGCATGTTTATCGGCGTGATGTCGCCGTATTGGGGTTCGTTGTGGTTGGTGTTGAAATCTTCGAATCCGGTCGTGCAGGATACCGCCGACAGCAGACACAGAAGAGTCGCAGCCGTATATGTCTTTATCGTTTTCATTCTCGTCAGTCGTTTAGAATTGAAGTTTGACATTGAATCCGTAGGTGCGCGTCATAGGGTAACTTCCGGTTTCGACGCCACGGTAGAGCGACGAACCTGCGAGTGCTGCCACCTCCGGATCGAACTGCGGCCATTCGGTGATGCAGAATACGTTGGTCATGAAGAATCCGACCGTTATTCCCTGAAATGCGCGTGAAGCGGCGCAAATCTTCTTCGGAAGCGAGTATTCGAGGCGCAGCTCCTTCATTTTCAGATAGGAGGTGTCGAACGTATTCTGCTCGACGTTGTTGCGGTGCCATACATAGACGCCGTAGTAATCGACGATGTCGGTCGTTACGGTCGTGTTCTCCGAGTATGTTCCGTCGCTGTTGAGGTTCACGCCGTCGTGCACCAGTCCGTCGTAGCGGCCTTCGAGCGAGTTCTTGTTCTTGCCCATGTAGGAGAAAATCGCATTGGTGAGCGAGTAGGCTTTGCCTCCGACCGATGCGGCGAACGACATCGAGAGTGCGAGGGTCTTGTATTTCAGACTTAGCGACATGCCCGCTTTCCAGTCGGGGTAGATTCCGCCGAGGTCGAGCAGTTCTTCGCCGAGTATCGGGTTGCCGGTTACGGGGTCTACGAGCGTCTTGCCGGAGCAGTCGACGCGTTTGCCCGATGCGTCGTAGTAGAATGCGCCCTGCGGTGCGCGCTTGTAGCCCGTACCGTAGATACGTCCGAGTTCGGTTCCCGGGTATGCGTAGATGAGCACGCGGTTGCCGATGGTGTTCTTGTTGAGTTGCCAAACGTCCACTCCGTCGGCGAGTGCGACTAGTTCGTTCCAGTTCTTCGACCAGTTGAACGAGATGTTCATCTTCCACGTCTTGTTGTTTATCGGGCGGACGTTGGTCGAAATCTCGACGCCTCGGTTGCGAACCTCACCGGCGTTGATAACCTTGCTCGATGCTCCCGTAATCCAGTCCGAAGGCACGGAGATAATCTGGTTGGTGGTCTTCGAATCGTAGTAGGCGACGTCGAATCCCCAGATTCCGCGGAAGAGTTTCGCTTCGATTCCGACCTCCCAGCTCTCGACGTTCTCCGGTTTGAGATTGTAGTTTTTGAGCGAGGATGTCAGTTCGTATGAACCTGTGAAATTGGAGTTTATGGTATAGGTGTCCAGCAACTGGTAAGGGTTGGTGTCGTTGCCGACGTTCGCCCATGAAGCACGCAGTTTGAGCAGATTTATCCACGACGTCTTCTGTTGTAGCCCGAAAATCTCGCTGAGCAGCACGCTGGCGCTGACTGACGGATAGAAATAGGAGTTGTGTCCCTTGGCGAGCGTACTCGACCAGTCGTTTCGGCCCGTCACGTCTATGTAGAACATGTCGCGGTAGCCGAACGACACGAAGCCGTAGAACGAGTTGATGCTCTTTTCGCGGCGCAGCGACTGCGTCGAGAGTTGTCCCTTGACGTTGGAGAGCATGTAGACGTTCTTGGCATCGAGCATGTTGGCTTTGAGCGCGATGCTGTGGTACTTGTAGGTCATGTTGTTGCCGCCGAACGAAGCGTTGAGCGAAATGCCGTTGTGGAACGACTTCTTGAACGAGAGCAGGAAATCGTTGTTGATTTCGATTTTGCGAATCGTCTGTTCGCGGTACATACCCTGCGCGTAGGTCATCGTGTAGTACGGTTTCTGCTGGGTGCGGAAGTCGTTGTTGAAGTCGATACCCGAACGCACGGTCAGCGTCAGAACCTCCGGTATGATATTTCCAGTAACGCTGACGTTACCGTAAAGACGGTCGCGACTCTGCGTGTTCAGATGCTCGTAGGCGATTGCATACGGGTTGTCGAGCGTAGCGTCTATCAGCGTTATCGCCTCACCCTCGAAATGGCGGTCGATTCGTCCGCTTATGTACTCGTCGTACATGTCGTTTACCGAAACCGACGACGGCTTCCACATCAGCGATTTGAGCGGAGTGGCATTGCTGTAACCCGCGATAGGCAGGTTGTCGCTGTTCTTGCGCAGATAGGTTATCTTCGCCTGCGCCTGTACGTATTTGTTGCGTTTGCTCGACATCGAAAGGCTGATGTTCTGCGTGTTGTATCCGGTGTTCGGAACAATCCACTTGTTGCGCACGTCCTTCACCGATACACGCATCGACTGTCCCTTGCCGTCGCCTGCATCGACGGCAAGGCTGTTGGTCCATGTTACGCCCGTACGGAAGAAACCCTTGTACCAGTCTTCGTTTTTATAAGGTTTGCGCGTGTAGGTGTCGTCGTCCCAATTGCGCGATGAGTAGATGTAGCGCATCTGTCCCTCGATTCGCTCGCCGAAATGGTAGCGCGAGTGGTAGCGTACGATTCGTTCGCCCGTGTCCGACTTGTTCGCCGTAACCGTCCAGAACGAATATTCGTCGGGCGTTACGCCGTTCGACATGTGATCGTTGCCCGCAACGGTAGGACCGATGTTTCCCGCGCCGTATTCGGTCTGGAAATCGGGCCAGAATCCCGCATCTTCCAATACGACATTGGTGTTGTAGGTGATGCCGATGCCCTTGTTCTTCTTTCCTGCTTTGGTGGTGATTACGATTGCGCCGTTCGCCGCTCTCGAACCGTAGAGCGCCGTTGCGGCAGGGCCTTTCAGTACCGAAACCGATTCGATGTCCTCGGCGTTGAGGTCGCCCGCACCGTTACCGTAGTCGATAGGCGCGTCGCCGTCCTCGTAGGAGGAGTTGTTTGAGTTGCCGTCCATGCTCGAATTGATAGGCACGCCGTCCACGACGAAAAGGGCGGTGTTGTTGTCGTGCGACAGCGAACTTTCGCCTCGGAGCGTTACGCGCATCGAACCCGCAGGGCCTGCCGACGAAGCGTCGAGGTTCAGACCTGCGACCTTGCCCGTAAGGCTGTTGAGCCAGTTGCCGCTTTCGACGTTGTTCAGCTCCTCGTTGCCGATTTTCGATACCGCATAACCGAGGCTCTTCTCCTCGCGGGTGATGCCGAGCGCCGTTACGACGACTTCGTTGATTTTCTGCGACGAGTCTTTCAGCACGACGTCGATGGTCGTCTGTGCGCCGACCTTGATTTCCTGCGTCTCGTAGCCGAGGAACTGGAATTCGAGAATGTTCTCCGGAGAGTTTACGGTAAGCGAGTACTTGCCGTAGATGTCGGTGTTGGTGCCGAGCGATGTACCTTTGATGGTTACGGTCGCACCGACCAGCGGAACGGGCGTTCCGCTTCCGCCGTCGAGGACAGTTCCGCTGACGACGTGTTTCTGTGCCGATGCTTCAAGACCGCCGCATAGAGTCGCGACGACCAGCAACAGACATGGAATTATTCGCCTGCTGAAATCCCCCCCCCGAAAAATTTGCCAAGATGTTGATTTGTAAGCATTTTGGGTGTGGTGTTAGTGGTTAAAATAATGTTTCTTCATACGGATTTACCCCCCCCCGAGAAATCGGACGGGAGCCGATAAATACCTTTTTGCAAAGGTATCATTTATTGCGTTATCTGCAAAATATTTTTCTGAAAATGTCCGTAAAGCCTTAAAGGCCCTTAAAGAATTTTCGCCGCCGATTTGCAGAATTCAAATAATAATAAATATATTTGTATAATGAATGCGGTCGTTTGTCCATTGTTGTTGCGGACGCATCGCATGGCGAATTGTCCGGAATTTAGACGATAAATTATAAAACCTGTTTCAAAATGAATGTTATTTCTTACACCGCAAAAGGTTTGACGGCTTTGACTTTGGCGGTTGCATTGTGCCTGCCTGCAGGTGTTGCCGCAAAGCCGAAAAAGGAGAAAGTTACCGACCCGCGTCTGCTGAAAATCATGTCGATGTCGAAGCCGGTCAAGGAATCCCAGTTCGTTGTCAAGGGTGTCGCTCTCGCCACCAACACGCGCGCCGTACAGGGTTTCGACATATCCGACGACGGCACGACGCTCTGGTATTCGCAACCCGGAAATGTCGGCAAGAACCAGCCGGGCCTGACCAAAGTTCACGAAAACTATATTATTAAAGGTAAAGGCCGTTCGGGCGAGCGTATGACGCTGCGCTATTTCGGCAACGGCAACAGCCTTGCTGTCGAGCATGCCGACGACGGCGACTACATCTGGATAGGAAGCTGCGGTACGAAGTGGCACAAGAATTATAGCCGCACTCGCGCAATTTCGCGTGTCCCGTTCACAGCGAAGGGCGAAATCAACGACGGCTACGCAGGTGAAACCTACTATATGGGCGGCAACTATTACTGCTGGCCTGCCGTCAATGCGGCCGACGACATCCTGGGGGTCGTAACGCAGAAGGTGGGAACAGTGACGTTCAATATCTACTCGCTCAGCGAGGCGCGCGCACTGCCCGATACAGAGATCCGTATGAAGACGGTGTGGAAAGGCGAGAATATCGGCGAAGAGGAGGAGACCGTGCATCGCACCATTAAAGGCAAGGATTTGACCACGCTAGACCCTATCAGCAGCTTCACGGTTGCGAAACCGAAGAAGGATGAGGGTAATCCGCTGAAAGACATCAACTACTATACGTTCCGAGGCTATGACATCGACAAGGATTACATCTATTTCGTCGAGGGTAACCACAACAGCGGCAAATACGACGCCAACGGCCCGTCGAACGCATTCGTAACGGTGTTCGACCATTCGGGCAAGGTGGTTCTGCCGCGTCGCCGCATCTCGGTGATTTCCGACAAGTATATACTAAATCAGCTCGGTTTGAGTGCGCAGGGATATGCCGACATTTCGGGCATCAAGGTTCACGACGGCAAAGTGTATATAGCGTTCGCTACGCAGGGCACGAAAGGCGACAAGAAGGTTATGCGTGCCAATATAGTGAAGTACGAGTAAGACGGTATCGGTCGTTTATAAAACAGCCGCACCCTTAAGGTGCGGCTGTTTTCATTAAGGACTTTAAGGCCCTTAAGGTCGTTAAGGTCGTTAAGGTCGTTAAGGCCGTTAAGGCTTTTAAGACGCCTACTTGATGAAGAGTATCTCGCGGTATTTCGGCAGCGTCCATATCTGGTCGTCCACGACCTCTTCGAGGTGGTCGATGTCGTTGCGGATTTTGTCGAAGAATACGGCTACCGTGTCGTGATAGAGTATCGCCTTCTCGCGCATGTCCTCGACATGGTTGGCTACCTTGCGGCACTCTATCATGTCGTGTACGAGCTTCTGAATCGAAGCCGTGCGGTCCTGAATCTTCTTTATCAGGTCGATGTCGGCGGTCGATTTGATGCCGAGCTGCTGCATCTTCCATGCCTTGTCGAGCAGTACCGCCTCGTATTTCGATGCGATAGGCACGATGTGGTTCATCGCGAGGTCGCCGAGTACGCGCGCCTCAATCTGTATCTTCTTGACGTAGGTCTCCCACTTGATTTCGGTGCGGGCTTCGAGCTCGACCTTGTCGTAAACGCCCATGTTGCCGAACATCGCCACCGTGCTTTCGTCCAGATAGCGGTCGAAGATAATCGGTACCGAAGTCTCGCAGTCGAGTCCGCGTCGTGCAGCCTCCTCCTTCCACTCGTCGGAGTAGCCGTTGCCGTCGAAACGGATTGCCTTGCAGTACTTGATGAGCTCGCGGATGGTTTCGTAAATCGCCTTGTCCTTCTTCTCGCCGGCCTCGATTTTGGCATCGACAATCTTCTTGAACTCGGTGAGCTGCTCCGCTACTGCGGTGTTGAGAACAATCATCGCGTCGGCGCAGTTGTCGGACGAACCTACGGCGCGGAATTCGAAGCGGTTGCCCGTGAATGCGAACGGCGATGTGCGGTTGCGGTCGGTGTTGTCGAGCAGCAGGCTCGGAATCTGCGACAGTCCGCTCATGCGGAAGATGTTCTTGGCGTCGAAACGGATATCCTCGTCGTTGTGCGAGGTCTCGATTTTGTCGAGTACCGACGACACCTGCGAGCCGAGGAACGTCGAGATGATTGCCGGCGGCGCCTCGTTCGCTCCCAGACGGTGCTCGTTGGTCGCGCTCATCACCGACGCCTTCAACAGTCCGTTATGCTTGTATACCGCAACGATTACGTTCACGAGGAACGTTATGAATTGCAGGTTCTCGAATGCCGTCTTGCCCGGACGCAGCAGATTGACGCCCGTATTCGTGCCGAGCGACCAGTTGTTGTGCTTGCCCGAACCGTTGATGCCCTTGAACGGCTTCTCGTGGAGCAGAACGCGGAAATGATGGCGGCGCGAAACCTTGTCCATTACCGTCATGAGCAGCTGGTTGTGGTCGTTGGCGAGGTTCGCCTCCTCGAATATCGGAGCCAGCTCGAACTGGTTCGGTGCGACCTCGTTGTGGCGCGTTTTCAAAGGAATGCCGAGTTTCAGGCTCTCGTACTCCAACTCTTTCATGAATGCCAGCACACGCTGCGGAATGGCGCCGAAATAGTGGTCTTCGAGCTGCTGGTTCTTCGCAGCCTCGTGTCCCATCAGCGTGCGTCCCGTCTGTACGAGGTCGGGACGTGCCGACCAGAGCGAATCATCGACGAGGAAATACTCCTGCTCCCAGCCGAGATAGGAGAATACGCGCTCGACGTTCTTGTCGAAATAGCGGCAGACCTCCGTAGCGGCCTTGTTCACTGCGGAGAGCGAACGCAGGAGCGGAGTCTTGTAGTCCAGAGCCTCTCCCGTGTACGAGATGAATACGGTAGGTATGCAGAGCGTCGTATCGACGATGAATGCAGGCGACGTAGGATCCCATGCCGAGTAACCGCGCGCCTCGAACGTGTTGCGGATGCCGCCGTTAGGGAACGACGATGCGTCCGGCTCCTGCTGAATCAGCACCTTGCCCGAGAACTCTTCGAGCACGTTGCCCTGACCGTCGGGCTCGGCGAACGAATCGTGCTTCTCCGCCGTACCGCCCGTCAGAGGCTGGAACCAGTGGCAGTAGTGGTCTGCGCCGTGCTCCAACGCCCACTGGCGCATACCGGCAGCTATCGCGTCCGCCACTTCGGGAGTGAGCGGAGTGTTGTTCTCGATGGTGTTCAGAAGGGCTTCGCAGGTCTGCTTGTTGAGATACTTGCGCATCTGTTTGCGTCCGAAGACCTTTTCGCCGAAATAATCGGACGGATTGTTGCTCGGTGCCTTGACGTCCACGACCGTATGGTTCATGGCGGCTTCCAGCATTTTGAATCGTAATAATGACATATCGGTTGAATTTTTTCTTCGTTTTCCCGCCTCGGCATAGTTCAAACAAGTTTGACCTTTGCCCTCGGCTTAATGAAAACGTTCGGTTTAATGTTTGTTTTCCGTTCTGCGCATCGTCCGTCTGTGACGAACAATCACGGTGCAAATATAGCGGTTTTTCGAAAAAGTTATTCTGGTTTCATGAAAAATAACGGTAAAATATTTGCAGAATTATTGAATTGCGATAAAATATTTTGAATAATTGGTGAAGGGTGTTGTGGTGCTGTATTGTTTATCGATAAATTGTTTTTTAGGGTCTTTAAAGTCCTTAGGGTCTTTAAGGTCTCTAATGATTCTAAAAACTCTTTTGTAGTCTGTGCTGGGGGAATGCTTTGCTTTTGCGATACTTTCTGTTATTTTTATAACGATTATTTGTTTCGTTCGGAAAAATATTAGTACCTTTATGCGATTTTTGGAAAAACCCTAAACTAATCAAAAATACTATGGCAAAAAACAATCGTGAAAAGCTCTTCGCCGAGTTCCCGTCGGTTTCGACCGAAGCGTGGGAGGCGGCGATAGCGGTCGACCTCAAAGGGGCCGACTACGAGCGTAAACTGGTATGGCGCACGAACGAAGGCTTCAACGTTCGCCCGTACTATCGCGCCGAGAACATCGAAGGCCTTGAAACTATGACCGCTCAGGCGGGCGAGTTCCCTTACCTGCGCGGTGTCAGCGGCGACAACAACTGGCTGACTCATCAGACCATCGAGGTCGCTGCTCCTGCCGAGGCGAACGCTACGGCATTGCAGATGCTCAACGCCGGTGTCGATTCGCTCGGATTCGAAATCAAGGACGAGAATTTCTCGGAAGCCGATTTGGACGTTCTGTTGAAGGACATCTGCATTCCGGCTGTCGATTTGACCTTCTCCGGCAAGAAGATGCCGCACGTTGCGGCTCTCGTGCTCGCCAAGGCCGAGAAAGAGGGTCTGGCGAAGGATGACGTCCGCGTCAATTTCTGCATCGACCCTATCGTGAAACATCTCTCGACCAAGGGCGACTGGTGCGAAAAGTGCGGCGGCACGAAGTGCTTCGACAAAATCGCCGAACTCATCAAACAGACCAAAGAGTACAAGAACGTCCGCGTGGTTACCGTTTCGGGCAATATCTTCTCCGATTCGGGTTCGACCATCGTCGAGGAGCTCGCATTCTCGCTCTCCGTCGCTCACGAGTATCTCGTGCGCATGATGGAGCACGGTCTGACTATCGACGAGGCCGCGCTCAAACTGCGCTTCTCGTTCGCCGTTACGTCGAACTACTTCATGGAGATGGCGAAACTCCGTGCCGCACGTCTGCTGTGGGCGAATATCGTGAAGGCATACGAACCTGCTGTCGCATGCTCGTGCAAGATGTTCGCACATGCCCGCACGTCGGCTTGGAACCAGACCGTATACGACCCGTATGTGAATATGCTGCGCGGTACCACCGAGGCTATGTCCGCCGCTATCGCAGGCGTTCACTCGCTGGAAGTCCTGCCGTTCGACCACTCCTACGAAGCACCGTCGGAGTTCTCCTACCGCATTGCCCGCAACGAGAGTCTGCTGCTCAAACACGAATCGCATTTCGATAAGGTTGTTGACCCTGCCGGCGGTTCCTACTATATCGAGAACCTCACGAAGAGCATCGCCGACGAGGCATGGAAACTCTTCCTCGAAGTCGAGGAGAAGGGCGGATATGTCGAGGCATTCCAGGCAGGCTTCATCGTGGAGCGTGTCAAGGCTTCGGCTGCCGCCAAGGACAAGGCTATTGCAACCCGCCGTCAGACCATCCTCGGTGCGAACCAGTATCCTAACTTCACCGAGGTTGCCGACAAGGCACTTTGCGCAGAGTCTGTCGAGCGTGCTTCGAACGAAGGCAATGTTCTCGTTCCTTATCGCGGCGCAATGGCGTTCGAGCAGATGCGTCTGCATGTAGACCGCAGCGGCAAAGAGCCGAAGGCGTTCATGCTCACCTGCGGAAGCCTCGCAATGGCCCGCGCACGTGCGCAGTTCTCGTGCAACTTCTTCGCTTGTGCCGGTATCCGCGTTATCGACAACACGTTCTTCAAGTCGTTGGAGGAGGGTGTGAATGCGGCTCTCGAATCGAAAGCCGAAATCGTTGTCGTATGTTCGTCGGACGACGATTACGCAGAGGTTGCTCCGAAGATTAAGGAGATGATTGGCGACAAGGCCATTCTGGTCGTTGCCGGCGCTCCTGCTTGCATGGAGGAACTCCAATCCAAGGGAATCAACAATTTCATCAGCGTCAAGAGCAATGTCCTCGAAACTTTGAAGGGATATTTGAAGCAGATGGGTATCTAATATGGAGGTAAAGAAAATGAGAGCAAAATTTTCAGAATTGAAATATTCCGACAGCACTCCTAAATGCTGTGGGGACAAGGCTGTCAAGGAGCCTTGGATGACTGCCGAGCAGATACCTGTCAAGGACGGTTACACGGCAGCCGATTTGGAGGGTATGGAACACCTCAACTATGCGGCGGGTCTTGCGCCGTTTCTTCGCGGTCCTTACTCGACGATGTACGTTATGCGTCCGTGGACAATCCGTCAGTATGCCGGATTCTCGACCGCCGAGGAGTCCAACGCCTTCTATCGCCGCAACCTTGCGGCTGGTCAGAAGGGTCTGTCCGTGGCGTTCGACCTCGCTACGCACCGCGGTTACGATGCCGACCATCCGCGCGTTGTCGGCGACGTCGGCAAGGCGGGTGTGTCGATTTGTTCGGTAGAGGACATGAAGGTGCTGTTCAACGGCATTCCGCTCGACAAAATGTCGGTGTCGATGACGATGAACGGTGCGGTGCTTCCGGTTCTCGCATTCTATATCGTTACCGGTTTGGAGCAGGGCTGTACGCTCGACCAGCTGGCAGGTACGATTCAGAACGATATCCTCAAAGAGTTCATGGTGCGCAATACCTATATATATCCGCCTAAGTTCTCGATGAAGATTATCGCCGACATCTTCGAGTATACGTCGAAGAACATGCCTAAGTTCAATTCGATTTCCATTTCGGGCTACCACATGCAGGAGGCTGGTGCTACCGCCGACATCGAGCTGGCATATACGCTCGCCGACGGTCTCGAATATCTGCGTGCGGGTATCAACGCCGGCATGTCCATCGACGCGTTCGCTCCGCGTCTGTCGTTCTTCTGGGCTATCGGCATGAACCACTTCATGGAGATTGCCAAGATGCGTGCGGCACGTATGCTGTGGGCCAAAATCGTCAAGCAGTTCGACCCTAAGAATCCTAAGTCGCTCGCATTGCGTACCCACTCGCAGACGTCGGGTTGGTCGCTCACCGAGCAGGATCCGTTCAACAATGTCGGCCGTACCGCAATCGAGGCTATGGGTGCCGCTCTGGGTCATACCCAGTCGCTGCATACCAACGCACTCGACGAGGCTATCGCGCTGCCGACCGACTTCTCGGCCCGTATCGCGCGCAACACCCAGATTTATATCCAGGAGGAGACCAACGTATGCCGCACGGTAGACCCGTGGGCAGGTTCGTACTACGTGGAGTCGCTGACCAACGAAATCGCTCACAAGGCTTGGGAGCACATTCAGGAGGTCGAGAAACTCGGCGGTATGGCGAAGGCTATCGAAACCGGTATTCCGAAGATGCGTATCGAGGAGGCGGCTGCCCGCACCCAGGCGCGTATCGATGCCGGCGAGCAGAAGATTATCGGTCTGAACGAGTTCCGTTTGGAGAAAGAGGCTCCTATCGACATCCTCGCCGTGGATAATACGGCAGTTCGCGAGAGCCAGATTAAGCGTCTGAACGAACTGCGTGCGAACCGCGACCAGGCAGCCGTAGACAAGGCTCTGGCTGCGATTACCGAGTGCGTGAAGACGGGCGAGGGCAACCTGCTCGAACTCGCGGTCGAAGCTGCGAAGGTTCGCGCTACGCTCGGCGAAATCTCGTATGCGTGCGAGGTGGTCGTAGGTCGCTACAAGGCGGTTATTCGTTCAATTTCGGGAGTATACAGTGCAGCAATGAAACAAGACGATCAGTTTGAGAAGGCTAAACAGATGTGCGCCGAATTCGCTAAGCGCGAAGGTCGCCAGCCTCGTATTATGATTGCAAAACTCGGTCAGGACGGCCACGACCGCGGTGCGAAAGTGGTTGCTACGGGTTATGCCGACATCGGCTTCGACGTGGATATGGGACCTTTGTTCCAGACTCCGGCAGAGGCTGCGAAACAGGCGGTCGAGAACGACGTGCATATCGTCGGCGTATCGTCGCTGGCAGCAGGTCACCTGACGCTCGTACCGCAGATTATCGCCGAGTTGAAGAAACTCGGTCGCGAGGATATCATCGTAACCGTCGGCGGAGTTATTCCGGCGCAGGACTACGACGAACTCTATCGCGACGGTGCGGCTGCAATCTTCGGCCCTGGTACGAAGATTCCGGCATCGGCAATCAAGATGCTCGAAATCCTGAATCAGTAGTATTCCGATTTACATGACGACCGACGGCGGACACTCGATGCCCGCCGTCGGTTTCGTTATGGGTGAGGTTTTCTTGAAAACATTCGGATATTGCGGATAAGCATAATTATGCACAAAACAGGAATATTTAAGCATATTACATTTTATTCTGTATGCCGCCTTCCGTCACTACGGTAGCTTGCTCTAATGGAAGAACCATCGAGATGATAAACAGTGCGTTATTGCGTGAAAGCGTTTCGGTGATGCGGATTTCTTCCTCCGTCGGACGCTCTCTTTCGGCCGCTGCAATGCGTCGTTTGTCCGAAAATTCCTATTCCGCCCGTTCACAAATCGACACATGCCGCAGAAACCGCATAATTCACGTGTTTTAGGGCGTTTCGCTGACAAATCTGCCGTAATGTATAATATTATTAAAAAATTTGAGTTATATTTTGAAACTTTTGGATTGTATTAACTTACAATCCGAAACCGTTTCGTGTGATTTTGGTTCGCGATTGATATGGTAGCGTATTTTTATTCAAATTATATTTGGTCGCGGCGTAATTTGTTCGTATCTTTGCCCCGAAAATGTTTTTATTATAACTAAACTTTATG
>CAZESW010000001.1:0-32262 GCA_964514795.1 uncultured Alistipes sp. | reverse complement strand
GGTACGACAGCCCGACGCTGGGCATCGAACGCCGTCTGACCGTCTACACGCCTGCCGGATACGAAAACGGCAAGAAACGCTATCCCGTATTCTATCTGCTGCACGGCATGGGAGGCGACGAAAATGCGTGGAGCGAACTGGGTCGTGCGGCGCAGATACTCGACAACCTGATTGCACAGGGCAAGGCGGAACCGATGATTGTCGTCATGACCAACGGCAATGCCGCCCTGCAAGCCGCACCCGGCGAATCGTCCTCAGGCTATGCCGCTCCGACGACACAACTCCCAAAAACGATGGACGGTTCGTTCGAAACGGCTTTCCCCGACGTGGTGAACTTCGTGGACAAGACCTACCGCACACTGCGCAACAAGCATTCGAGAGCTATCGCCGGTCTGTCGATGGGCGGATACCACTCGATGCACATTTCGAAGCAGTATCCCGACATGTTCGACTATGTGGGTCTGTTCTCTGCCGCCATTCTGCCGCACGAGGGAACCGAGTCGCCGATTTACGACAATATGGAGGAGAAACTGGCGGTGCAGTTCGCCAAGAAGCCCGCACTTTATTATATAGCCATCGGCGACAGGGATTTCCTCTACAAGGCCAACTGCGAATACCGTGAGATGCTCGACCGCAAAGGCTATCCCTACACCTATTATGAAACGGGCGATGGCCATATCTGGAAAAACTGGCGCATCTACCTGACAGAATTCGTACCTAAACTGTTCAAATAAAACTACTGACACTATGAAAAGAATATTAATGCTGTTTTGCGCTGTCGGACTGCTGACGACAGCGCTCCGTGCGGCGGAAACCGCAATTCCGCGCAACGATAAAATCGAGCGGCAGGTCGAGAAGCTGCTGCGCCGAATGACACTCGACGAGAAGGTCGGTCAGATGTGCGAACTCACCATCGACGTGCTGCAAAAGCGCAACAACCCGTTTGCGGGACTTTCGCCGCAGACGACCACGAAAGAGGACATCGAACGGCTGCTCGTGAAATACGGCGTCGAAAAGGAATTCGACCTCTCGAACCTCTCGCAGGAGACCATGACGGCGATTTATACGCGCATCATGGACATCGAGAACGCCGGCGGATTCCAACTGGACGAAGCGATGCTCGACAAGATTATCGGCACCTACAAGGTCGGTTCGATACTCAACGTTCCGGCAGGCGTGGCGCAGACTCCCGAGAAGTGGCAGGAGATTATCCGCCGCATACAGGAGAAATCGATGGAGGCAATCGGCATCCCGTGCATCTACGGCGTAGACCAGATTCACGGCACGACCTACACGCTGGGCGGAACGTTCTTCCCGCAGGGTATAAACATGGCAGCCTCCTTCAACCGCGAACTTACGCGCGAAGGTGCCCGCATCTCGGCTTACGAAACCAAGGCGGGAAGCATTCCGTGGACCTATGCCCCAGTGACAGATCTCGGACGCGACCCGCGTTGGCCGCGCATGTGGGAAAACTACGGCGAGGACTGCTATCTGAACGCCGAAATGGGACGCGAGGCAGTGCTCGGATTTCAGGGCGACAATCCGAACCGCATCGACGACCGACACGTCGCAGCCTGCATGAAACACTATATGGGTTACGGAGTTCCCGTAAGCGGCAAAGACCGCACTCCGGCTTCGATTACGGTTCAGGACCTGCGCGAGAAGCATTTCGCGCCGTATCTCGAAATGGTCCGTGCGGGAGCGCTCTCGGTGATGGTAAATTCGGCGATGAACAACGGTCTGCCGATGCATGCCAACTACGAACTGCTGACGAAGTGGCTCAAAGAGGACCTCGGATGGGACGGCATGATTGTAACCGACTGGGCGGACATCAACAACCTCTATACCCGCGACCATATCGCCAAGGACAAGAAGGAGGCTATCAAACTGGCAATCAATGCCGGCATCGACATGTCGATGGACCCGTACGACTATAATTTCTGTCCGCTGCTCAAAGAACTTGTCGAGGAGGGCGAAGTGCCGATGAGCCGTATCGACGATGCGGTGCGCCGCATTCTGCGCATGAAATACCGTCTGAACCTCTTCGAAAAGCCGTACTACGACATTAAGGATTTCCCGCTGTTCGGCAGCAAGGAACATGCAGCCGTAGCGCTGAAAGCCGCCGAGGAGTCGCTCGTTCTGCTCAAAAATACCGACGGCATACTGCCGCTGGCACAGGGAACGAAGATTCTGGTAACGGGTCCGAATGCCAACTCCATGCGCACGCTCAACGGCGGCTGGTCCTACTCGTGGCAGGGCGACAAGACCGATGCCTGCGCAGCCGACTACAACACGATTCTCGAAGCCCTGACCGCGAAATTCGGCGCCGAGAACGTAGTCTACGAAGCAGGCGTCACCTACAAGCAGGGCGGCAACTGGTGGGAGGAGAACGCGCCCGAGATTGAAAAGGCGGTAGCGGCTGCCGAGAATGTCGATTGTATCGTGGCATGTATCGGCGAGAACTCCTACTGCGAGACGCCGGGCAACCTCACGAATCTCACCCTTTCGGAGAACCAGAGCGAACTGGTTAAGACCCTCGCTCGCACGGGTAAACCTGTTGTCCTGATTCTGAACGAAGGTCGTCCGCGACTGGTAGCCGACATCGAACCGCTGGCAAAAGCCGTCGTGGACATTATGCTGCCGGGCAACTACGGAGGCGATGCACTCGCGAATCTGCTGGCGGGCGACGCCAATTTCAGCGGAAAACTTCCGTTCACCTATCCGCGCGAGATTAATTCGCTGATTACCTACGACTACAAGCCGTGCGAGCACATCGGAAAACAGATGGAGGGAGCCTACAACTACGACGCGCAGGTTGCGGTACAGTGGGCATTCGGCTACGGACAGAGTTATACCACATTCGCATACGGCAACTTCAAGGTGGACAAATCCGAATTCAAGGCAGACGACACGCTGACATTTACCGTCGATGTGACCAATACGGGCAACCGTGCGGGCAAGGAGAGCGTACTGCTTTTCAGCAGCGATTTGGTGGCTTCGCTGTCGCCGGACAACCGCCGTCTGCGCGCTTTCGAAAAAATCGAGCTGCAACCGGGCGAAACGAAGACCGTCGAGTTAAGAATCAAGGGTTCCGACCTCGCATTCGTGGGCTATGACGGAAAATGGGTGCTCGAAAAGGGCGATTTCCGCATGCAGGCAGGCGACAAGGTTCTGAATATCGTCTGCTCCGAAGGTAAAAAATGGACGACCCCGAACCGATAGGCTCCGTCCGTTGAAAAAACCGAGGTCCGGCGTTCAAATGCCGGACCTCTTTTCTTTACCTTCGCGAGAACTACATGAACATAGCCCGTCGGGCGAACAACGTCACCTAATTTTATTTTGGTGTAAAGTTGTATATAGTTACCTGATTTATCTTGTCTTGGGATTCGGACCGTATTGATTGGTTCCGGGCTCGCTGTCGGTACAGTACCAGACAAAAAATATTATGCTTATGATAAAATTCGCAAACGGTATCAACAATAACAGCAGCAGCAATCCGCTCTTTCCCGTGTCATGGAGCCGGCGAACGGTCAGTGCCAGGGTCGGAATAAATGCGACTATCGGCCAGACAAACCAGCCTAAGAACGGAATAATTGCAATCAGAATATAAAACAGCTGCCAATACCAGTATTCGCTTCTGCGGGCACGGCCATTAAATGTAGCGAACTTAGAGAATACCGAATTTATTGCATCGCCCATTGACATGGAGGTATATTCAACCGGTGCGTTCGGGATGCCATTACCCGTGTACTGTCCGGAGTTCCCGTTCTGATTAGGCGTACCGATTACGATATTTACATTCTGAGCCATACCGTGGTTGGCAGGATTCGCCACATTGACCGGTCCATCGGTTAACGGCGCCGGCATCGTCATCGGCCTATTCACTATTGTCTTGGGCGAAGGCTGACAAATCTGACTCCAGTCCAGTTCGTGTCCATCGGGAAACACTATCCGGTCATTAACAAAAACCTCGCATCTGTTGTTGCAAAGCAGTCTGCCGTTCACGCTTGTTCCGTTTCTGCTGTAATCGACAAGCATCATTCGATTGTTGCCGTCAATGACCAATTCGGCATGACGGTCGCTAACCACGAGGCTGTCCAGAACGATATCGTTCGAAACGTTTCTGCCTATATAAATTGTTCTCATAAGCTATTATGGCGATAAGAAAGACTCCATTGAGTGTTGTATCTCAATGGAGTCGATACTTTTATTCGCTACTTCTTTCCGCCGAACAGACGGGAAAGGAACGACTGTTTTTCATCACAGCAGCAATGCTCCGTGCTGTCGCCGGAATATTTGAAGACAAACACACGCTTCAAATCGTCGTCCGAAGGTTCACGGAAATCGACATAACGTGCAGGGTATCCGGATATGGATATGCTCTTGATGCGCTTGCCGAACAGACCCTTTTTATAAGTAACGAAACTGTTCACCTTAACGAGGACATCGGCGTTGCCGTTAGCCTGCAATGCCATATACATGGCATTCTGAATCAACTGCGCCTCCGAGAGAGCCTTCGTATCCTGGAGGGTCGGAACGTAGTTATAAGTGATACGCTTTTGATCCACATCGACAGTTGCCATAGTAGTCGATTCGATAACCGGATGATTTACACGGGTCGTGTTTACCATTGCCTTGTGGGTGGAGCAGGACGACATCAATACAGCCAATGCTCCGATTACAAATAATTTTTTCATAATAATAAAAGTTTGGTTAATAAAAAAATGATATTTAAATGTGGTGTTTATTGTATCTGTTTAAGCTGCCGCCAAATCGAGCCGTTTATTCCGATGCCTATCGACGATGCAAAGAGCATGCATACAAGCAATAAGATACCGAATATCACCGTAACGACAGTGCAGGCCGTCATATTCCGATAGTATTCTACGATGTCTCCTGCAATGCCGGCCAATACAATATATGCCAAACCGATGATTATTGCCAGTACGAGCGCAACGCACAGGACGTAAACCAAATGAATGGCGAACATCGTCCATTTGCTGCCATACGTGCATTTGTGCGACGCATCCATCGCGTCGAACGGATTCATGCCGTTCTCAACGACAAACAACGAAGCCAGATTCCACGAGTAGAAGAGCACCAAGGCAGGTATAAACCCCAAGAAGCCCGATGCGAAAGCAACCACTGCAAACAGCACCTGCAAAATCATAAAATTACCCATCGGCCTGCGGAAACGGCTGTCGAATATCGACAGCGGATTGACGGCATTGCCCGTCGCATACTGTGCCGGCAGTGTAGACAAGGCAATGAATGTTCCGACATTAATATAAGGAATCCAGCATGTCAGCACAAACAACAGCGACATTGCCAACAACCGCAGAACATTCCTTGTACCGCTCGCAAAACCCTCGCTGAATGCAAGCGAGAAATTCAGCCCTCCGGCATTCGGCGACTGCTGCCACGGAGAATCCTGCACGGGAGGAATCGGCGGGAAGCCGCCGTTATCTGCCATGCCCGGATTATAGATTATATTGACCTGCTGCGACATAACGTCCGGCTGCGACTGCGGTATAATCATATTCCAGTCGAACCGGATATCGCCCGGAAATACGATTTCGTCCCCATACATCACCTGCTGCGACGCATGATGAATCGGATTGCCGTTGATATACGAACCGTTGGTACTGTAATCAGTAAAAACAATCTGTCCGTCGTCCCCGACCGTAATTTCGGCATGACGCCCGCTGACCTGACCGTCGTTGTATACGATGTCGTTGTCCGGATTTCTTCCTATATAAAATGTTCTCATCGTTTTTTATTTTTTAATCATCATCTAATTATTTCCCCGCAGCGGCAGCCTGAATAACTTTTACTGCAACCGTTCCGGCATAGCCGTCAAGGCTCGATATCTCTATCGTAGCCTCACGGGGAGTGGAATCGGTATTGTTATCTACCGTAAAGGTTATTTTACCGGCACCGGCACCGTTTGCAGCAGTCAAATGAACCCATTTGCCGCTGCATTCGGCGTTCCATTGACCGCTGCAATCGACATCGACCAGGTATGTAGCTGCACCTGCCGGTACATTCATACTCAATGTGCTGGCATTAAGCACATAGCCTTTCTGAGACACCGTAACTTCCTTGCGCAATGCACTATTTTTATTGCTCTCAATATAAAATTTACCGCTGCGGGAACCAGCATTGAGATTCGGCGATGCCGTTACCGTTATCGTTCCGGCGCCATTGCCAGAATCCGGAGAAACCGTTACCCAGTCAGGAATACCGACAACACGCCAGCCGGCACTGCAATCACCTATCGCAACCTCTGCCGATGCAGGATTCAGGACATCGAACTCCGGAATCGTTACCGCCGCTGTATCGAACACGAATGCAGCCTGCGAAACGGCAATCTCCTTGACAAGAGAAGCGTTCTTGTCGCTTACGACTTTTATAGTCGCAGTACGGGACGATGTATCCACATTCTCCCGAGGCGTAACGGTAAGTGTCGTCGAGCCGCTGCCGGAAGATGGAGATACGGTTACCCACGAAGGAATGTTCTGAACCGTCCATGTAGACAGCGATTCTCCCAGAACGACATTCACCGGCTTTGGTTCAAGTGCAGAGAACTCCGGAATAACAACACTCTGCGTATCGAATACGAACTGTTTCTGAGATATGGTAATATTCTTTCTCGCGCCATTCAGGATGCTGTACACATAGAAAGCAGATTGTCGCGTCTTCATTTCTACATTATCCTGCGGCGTAAGAGCAATAGTCGCATTTCCGAATCCGGAAGTAACCGATGCCCCAATCCACGACTCATAATCACGGAGTTCCCAGCTTCCGGAACATACCACGTTCACAGTATATACTCCGGCATTCACAGCTTCGATATTCGCAAATTCTACGGAATCGCTGTTAAACTCGAATGCAGATTGGGTCACATCAAACGAGAAACTTCGTTTAACGCCAAGATACTCACTCTTAATTATAAGTTTACCGCTACGCGCCACGTAATCAAGATTATTCTGCGCCGTGAACGACACTGTCGCATAATTAGCTCCGCTCTTCTGACTTGGAACCAGCCAATTCGGGCACTCTATCTCCCAATTCGCAGAACAATCGACATATATGCTTATCGTTTTATCATCGACTGCGCCATAAGCCAGCGTCAGCACATCGGGTGTAGGCTGTACATCAAAAGTATACTTGCGCTGAGTAATATCCAGCGACGCCACCACATTCGTTATTCCCGCCATTTCATGGGTTATGCTCCGCACGGAAACCGTAGCGGTTCGATTGGAATCAAGCGCATTACCGGTCTTTGCATTATACTTTATCACAGCATTGCCTTCTCCGGACAGTTGTCCGACATTCAACCAGTCAGCCTCAGGAGATCCGTCATACGAAACATCTATCGCCCACTCTCCGGAACTGTGAATTGTCAGGTCATGCGAAGTCGTTTGAATTGTACCGATACTCGATTCGGAAACACTTGCATCGAAAACAAACTTGTCCTGCTTGAAATCCAAAACCTGCTGCATGGTATTGCCCTGCTGCGTACTGCGGAACCCGACCTTTGCCGAACGGTCCGTGAAATCGAGATTCCGATTCTTGGCGGCGACGGCAACCGGCACTCCGCTTTCCGAGCCCAGCCCCGACATTGTCGAAACGTCGAGCCATTCGGGAACGCTCGACGACTCGATTGCCCAACTGCCCGAAGACACAAGAGATACCTCCTTGGAGGTCAAATCATTATTAGAAACAGACACGGATGCGGGCTGCACATAGAACATGTAGCCTTTCTGGCGAACCTCTATAACTCGCTGAGGAAGCGGGTTAGTTCCTGCTTGGCTGACAAATACAAGATTGCCGACACGCGCCTCCGCACCCGGATTTGCTCCATCGACATCGAACCGGACATCCGTCATATTCTTGCCTGCTTCCGGTGTTACTTTCACCCAGTTCGGCTTGCTGTCCACTTTCCAGTTCAGTTCGGACTCAATAGTCAGATTCACCTCTTTCGTGTTGCAGGCAGGGAACTCGCAATGTTCATCATCGTCGGAATCCGCCACATCGACCGTAAAAAGCAGATTCGCCTGAGTAAACGACAACTTGTAGCTGTCCAACGCTCCGCGGATTTCGAGTTCAAGAGATTTTGGTTGCCGCTCTATATTATAGATTGCAGGATTGAAATACAGCAGATGGTCTTCCGGAACGGCCGAACCGCGCAGTTCGGAACATGAAAGCCAATCAACGAGCGTACCGCTGTCCTCCGCAGCGACTGCGACATCGGAGGACTGTGAACTACTGCGCAATACGACAATCTCCCAGTCGGTATTGCTGCTAATCGTTATCGTTTCGCGGGCAGTCTTAAATGTTTCGCACTGATCCCATGTGAAATCGATTTTATCACGCGAAACCCTAAGATACGGTCTCTCCTGAGAGATTTCGATTTGTTCCGAGAACGTCCCATCCGACGCCACAATCCGAAGCGTACACGTTCTGACCGGTTCGGACTGATTATTTATTCCGGCGAACATCGTAACGGAGGTCGTTCCGGCTTTTCCCTCGACCGGAGCGACGTTCAGCCACGACGGTCTGTTCTGAATCTTCCACGGGACATCCGACGTTACGGTAAATACAATACGTTCACTTTCGGCCTCATTACCGATTGGAGAGATAGTAGCCTCGGTAATCGAAATTGCATTACCGGCAGTTCCCGGAATGATACCCTGATCGTGATTCTCT
This sequence comes from uncultured Alistipes sp., assembly GCA_964514795.1. Classification (GTDB taxonomy): domain Bacteria; phylum Bacteroidota; class Bacteroidia; order Bacteroidales; family Rikenellaceae; genus Alistipes. The sequence continues at coordinate 23,550 of CAZESW010000001.1, read as the reverse complement.
TTGTCGCAGGCAGCGAATGCCGCAATCGAAAAAACTATTAACAGAATCTTTTTCATATATCGATTTTCTTTTATTTTCTATCTGTCATAAATAAGATCGCCCGGAGTAGTTTTAAGCAGTCTGCTCATAACGATATATACGGTCGTAACCGACGCCGCGACAATCACGAGCAGCGAATAAAGCGTCTTGCTGCTCCACAGCGACAGATAGTCGAACGTTCCGTCTTTCTGCAAGCCGACAATCGGCAGCAACTCCTGAACAAACCACGAAATACCCAGCGAAATCGAAATCGCCGCAAGAATCATGGCCACCATAATCAGCACATACACGCCTATCAAATCGCGGTTGCCGATACCGAATGCCTTGAAGGTTCCGAGATTGCGCTTGACCTTCTGGAAATAGGACTGCAACAGATTTACGATAAACATAATGATACATACGATAGCGAACACAATCATTGTCCACGACAGGATATTCGCCATGATGCTCACCTCGTTGAAATTCTCCTTGGCATTGATTTGCGACATCTCTATGTCTATCTTGAAATTCTTGGCATACTCCTGGAAAGCCGCAATCATATCCAAATCCGTAAAATGGACGGAGATATAGTCGTCATCGTCACCGGTGCTGCTCGTCTCGTTGTAATCGTATATCCTGAAAACTCCGGCATCTCCGTATTTGCCGATAATTTCGTCGTTAATCTGCCTGTTGATTGCGAAATCCACCTCGTCGTCATAATCGAATTGAAGCAGGACGAACGAACCGGCACGGAAATTCACCATTCGTGGCAACGGCATATCCTCACCCGAGAGCGTATAATACGATGCCGACGTGCGGTCGGTCGTCGCACGCTCCAAATCGGCGATGAATTTCGCTGCGTTTATCTTATCCGGCAGATAGTATATCAACGAACTGTGATAACCTGCCTCGTACAGGTTCAGCGACTGTCCGAGATTTTGCAGATACAGGAATTTGGTTCCGATAATGTCCATATTGGTCGGCAGGCGCTTGACCACAGCCAAAACCGGCACCGGAACCATAGCATAATGATCGCCGACCAGGTCGATGCTAAACTCCTCGGCGGCCTGCTCATCGCAATAGGCACGGTAATAGACATACGACGGAATCTCCTTATAGCCCAGTTTATTGAACAACGCATCCTGGGTGATAATCACGCCGAACGAATTGTTGTCGATGTTCTGTTCCGCAATACGCGCACCGTCTATGACATTGTCGTCTGCCATAATAGCCTCGACCAGCGGCGTTTTTATATCTGCGAAATAGCGGCATTTCAGGTGTTTGCTGTCCTTGTCGCGGGTACAGAAAAGCGTATACCAGTACTTGTCGGTCTGGTAGCTCTTGTAATGGTATTTCTCCATCATCTCCCCGTCGCGGATAGCCTCCTCGAAACCGACAAAGTCGTTTTCGCCGAAATTGTTCTTGATATCGACCCAGTTGATGAACGGATCGTTCATCTTATAAGACAGATAATCCAGACTCGCATTGCTGAATGCGATTGCGATGAACGTAGTCGTCAGCACGCTGCACAAAAGCCACAGACTCGAATACCGTTTACCGAGTACGACCTTGCCTTCGCGTCTGACGAAAAGCTTGAAATAGTCGTTTGATGCTATGTTGTTGAATTTCATATTACCATCTCTTTAAGTATGATTCAAAATCGGCAGACGCATAGGACTCCTTGCCATTGGACCATGCTGCGCCGCTCTCGTCAGGCACGAATACGCTGTCGTCATCGATTACGCCGTAATACACGATTTCGTCATTCGCCGATTTCGACAGACGGCTCTCCTTGCGAATCTTGATGATTATATCGGCGAACGTAACGGCGAGATGCATATCATGGGACACGATGATAGCCGAACTGCCGTCGAGCTGCGAAAGTTTGTGCGACAGCAAGTCCATCGCTTTCACGGCATTGTCGCTGTCGAGGTTGCCGGTAGGCTCGTCGCCGAACAGCACCGTGAAATCGGGCAGCACCGCACGGGCGAACGCCAGTCGCTGCTGCTGACCGCCCGACAACTCCTGCGTCATGCGGGTTTCGTCGATATGCTCCAATCCGAGGTCTTTCATCACCTCGCTCGCACGGGCGAACGACGACTCGCGGGAGTATCCCTGCAACATGCGCGTCAGTGCGATATTCTCGTATGCGGTGAAGTTGCGCATCAGATTGGTGCTCTGGAATATGAAACTGAAATGTTTCTGACGGAAGCCCGACAATTCTCTGTCGCCGCTTTTCCACAGATGGACGAGATCGACTATCCTGTCGTCCTCGCAGAAGTGGAATTTCGCCTTGCCGTCGGGTACGATGGTATTGTTCATCATGCCGAGCGTTTCGAGAATCGTACTCTTGCCTATACCCGATTCGCCGACGATAAACACCTTTTTCCCTTTCGGGATAACAAGTTTGTTTATCTCCAATACCACTTTCGACACTCCCTCCTCATAATTCTTGGCATAGGAGCATCTCAAATTTTCTATATCGAAAAGTTTCTTCATTGTAATGCGTTGTGTTTAAGGAAGGTCCTCGATTGGAATCCAATAGTATTTCGCTCCGTTGAACTCCTTGACAAACTTATAACTTTTGCTGGCACGAGTGCGGCTCAAATTTTTGAACTTACGGCTAAAATCGGTAATGATACGCTGGTATTCCGCAGCAGGAATAGCCGTTTGATCCGAAAGGTCATCGAGAGTGTATGTCTTCAACGCTCCGGCGGCTTCATTAAGACCGCCAATCATCGCCGTTATCTGACCGTTGCTCAGTTTCGCCATATCATTGTCCCTGATACCAGGAACGAGACTGCGCACCAAAGCCTTCATTGCTTCGATATACGGTGTGCGGTCTTTGACATTCGAACTCAATGCAGCCTCACTCACCGGAGCAAGTCGTTTCAACAAATCATCGAACTCTTCCATCGAAATGAAGATAACCGGCTTGAAGAAATCGCGACCGCTTTCGTCCTTCTTTTTGGCATATCCACGGAAATTTACCAAAGCATTCGTTCCCTTCATTGCTTCCGCCCACTCTTCACCGAGAGTTTCGCGGATGAATTCATCGGCGATATTAATACCGCCTCCGGGGCCAGTTCCTGTAAATCCAGTTCCCGGATTAGACGGCTTCTTTGGTTTTGGATCCCTTCCGCTATTTACGATAAGGTTTATCTGCTCCTGAATAGCCGAAGCGAAATCGGATATTGCAGATGTCATGTGTCCCGTCAGCATCTTCGGATCCATTTTGCCCTTATTAACATTAGCGTCAGCAAAACGGTGATTGCCAATATATAGCTGATAATCAGTATTCGCAACATAGTTATAACCTTCAACTGCCCCAGCGGCATTCTTGGACTGACGCGAGGACACTTTAATATCGGCATTGTATTTCTTATAATTAGCCAACAAACTGTTACGCAGGATATACAGCAACTGGTTGTTGAACGAATTGAATGCCGCGACATTCTGATTCTGCACCTGGAAGCCCATGACGTGCATCTTATTAGCTACGATTTTGGATATTATATCCTCACGGCTTGCGCACTTGGTATCGTTGGCATCATTGCCGCAATCGCCGACAACAAGCATAATATTGCTTTCACCATCACGGAAGCGCAATTTATCAAGGGCCTCGTTCAAACCGTAATAGAACGCCTCGGTTTGAGTCTTATCGTTCGCAGAACTGCGAATGCCATAGCGACCGCCGGAATCGAGGAAGTCATTGATGCGCGTAATATTTTTCACATTCGTCAGCGGCAACACTTCAACCAATCCTGCGTCACCATCTGCATAATCTCGATAAATAACCACGCCTACTTTAATATTGTAATTCTGCGAGAAATATTGGATACCTGATTTGATAGCCTCCTTGACCGCAGGATAGTAAGGTTCCATAGACGATGTTCCGTCAATAACAATAGCAAGATTGATATTGAGCATCCTGTTGAGTCGAGCCAGTTTGATGGAATCCGCCGTGCTAAGCCCGTCTGCTTGCGGATCAGTACCCGCAGCCTGACCACCGATAGTACTGAACGTAGACATATTGTAAATCATGTCACTACCATCATCGAGAATCGGATAGCGAAGGCTCGAACCACTCATACGATACAGATACTGATCATAAGTAGATGAATTCTTTTTTCTAAACGGGATATTGGAAATCGCCTTCGAATCGAACTTATTATTTTTATAGATATTGACCTTGATATTCTTTGCCGCAAAATATTCGACATCCTCATGTTTCCATGTCGGTTCAAGGCAGGAACGCTGATTCCAAGGCACAAAAGACTGCTCCTGAGCCCAGCAGAACAGCACCTTATCGGAGAACGATCCGTCCATCTTGCTCTGCGTTGCAAGCAAAGACATACCGTTCTCGCGTTTCATGATATAATAGAAATTCATATCGGTAGTCAGCTGCATGCTCGAACTCGATGTCGAAGGTCCGTAATAACCCAATCCGAAATTCTTTGTCTGTGCAGAACTCTTATCGAGGTTTACGCACAGCAGCGCTTTATTGTAGATACCCTTGTCATTTGCCAGGCACGAATTCCACAAAAGCAGTTTTTTCATCGGAATCCATCCGCGACACTTGGCATCAGCCGAAATCAAAGGATATTCAAGAGTCTTGTTAGGCTCTACATAAACCAGCGCGAATCCGTTCTGAATCTTGGCTATACGGACGGTTTCGTTGAATTGAAGTGCAGAACACTGCGCAGACGCCGTATTCGGCTCCATATATGTCGTATTGTTATCGCGATCACTATACGCTATCCAATATTTACCAACCGTATTAGACTGACCGAAATCACGGGAATTGTTCAATGCGACAGCATCGTTTTCGTTCAATATAATACCTGTCAATATTTTCGGCAAGGAAGCCTGACACTTGGCAGGAAGATTCGGCTGGGCGAAGCTGCTGGCAACACCGATAAATGCCGACAATGTTATTAAAAATGCTCTCTTCATTATTTATGTAACTTTTTATACTCTTCTTTTGTTAGTACGGCATCGGGATAAAGTTCATCGAACGGCACAACGCCTTGTCGCCGAACGGCTGTTCTTTGTTGAACGGAATCACGTCGTATTCACCGCTATAAAAAATATTTACCCGCAGATATTTGGATTTTATCAACTGCTCCATATCGAAAATCCAGAACAGGGAAGCGATTATATACTCGTGGTTGCCCAGATTCCAGAACGTCGAATTGATATAATAGAGCCACTCTACGGAACGGAAACGCGGTTTGCCGTAATCATCGACTATGTCGTTTTCCTCCAATATAGACTGAATGCGTGTCATGTCGGTATAACGGTCTATGTCGTGCGACCGTTTGGTCTGCAATTCATTGATGAGTTCACCGAATGCCTCACGATTATCATTGGCGGTATTCACCCGAACGACAACGGGAAACTCTCCGTTAGGAAGATAAAATATCGCGGCACGCTCCTCCGGATAATTCAGCGCATCGTTGTATGTATCTTTCAGACGTCCGATAAGCACCTGAACCGGTGTATTCTCATCATGCGCGACATAGACGAACGACAAATCCTGATTCGTCGAAACAATCTGCGCCCGCGACGGCAGAATCGTCGCCAACGACAACAATATTAAAAATGCCCGTTTCATAATCATTCCGTTACCCTAACTTTAAAATAAGTGATTCTATTATACTTATCGTACTGCGGTGTGCCTACGACAACATAGCCCCAGCCGTTAGCCGAGCGGCTCGACAATAAGGCATTGAGACTCGTCGGCTTTTCAGATGGATCAACACCCTCGCAGTCGAATTTCAGATTGTCGGTATCGAAATGGAAATAAAACAACCGCTCTGTAGTCTCGACATTCAACTGCGCCTGCAAATCGGCAGACGAATATTTTTTTATCTTGTCGAATCCGGCGACCTGTCGTTCTGCGAAATCACCCGTCTTTTTATTTACGACTTTCAGCAGATACTTGCCGCCATCGACAGGGTAAACCTCTGCGAAGCTGCCGTTATTCGACGTATATTTGGCTGTCGTTCCGCCGATTTCGTACAATTCGTACACCAACGGGTCGCCCGATGCGACCGTAGCCTTAATACTAAACGGAACTCCAATTTTTTTGTAATTATTGGAATTTCTCTGTCCGACAACCACGCTCTTGATTTCGGGAACAGCATCGGCATTTGCCGGTTCGGGTTCCGGTTCCGGTTCCGATTCCTGGTCCGAGTCCGGTTCGGAGTCCGAGTCCGGTTGTACTTCTACCGGAGGTTCCGACCCCGTCCCAGGTGGTGTAATCGGCGGTTGGGGAGTCGGACCTGTCATTCCAACGCCGCCTCCGTCTCCACCGCCGGTAACCGTGGTAGTAATATCCGACTTTTTCGACGGCATAACCATATAGCCAATCGCTGCGCACGCGACGAAGACAACGGCTATCAATATTATTTTTACAGAATTATTCATGTACATTAAAATTTAAACATAAATCCCAGTTCGAGCCACATGGTCTGTCTTTTATACGATACGCAATCCATAAACGAACGGGTGGCGACATTGGCGTTGCGATGAGCCGAATATACCATCGGGTATTGATTGCTGTCCGCATCGAACAAAACCTTGCCGTCGGATTTGTGAACGTCCGTAAGACCGTATTCGTAACTGTATTTAAGGAATGCCAGCACCGAGCCCTTGAAGATATTGTAACTCAGGCTCAATCCGCCCAAAACGCTTAAATCCGTCTTGTTGCGGTTGTAACTGTTCGGATAGAGGAATACGTTGCAATCGCCGCTGACATCGCCGAAAGCATCCGACGACTGTGACGAAACGATATTGCCGTTGTAGTCTCCATATACCGCACCCGACAAATGGTAAGGCTGAATCTTCATCGTTCCGTTAAGATAGATTTTAGCCCCTACATTCCAACTCAGATACAGATTCTTGACGAGCTTATGGTCGAAATTCAGATAAACCGGAACCGCGATGTCGGTATAAGACACTCCCTCCGTGATACTGTCGAACTTATAATGACGAGTATAGCCCTTGCCGCTATGGTCCATCGTCCGATAGGAATATTCGACATTGTTCATTCCGAGTTCGAGTTTGCTCGACGAATAGGCTGCACCCGCGAACAGACCCATGGATGTCGTCCGGCCGAGCGGGATATTATATCCCAATTCGGCACCGACCTCGAATCCGGAAGATTTGGCGGAGTACGCCTTCATCGGCGATGCGACTTTGAAAACCGACCCGAGAGCGTAAGCGAAACGGACTTTCGCACGCCAATGCACCTTGCGGTATTTCAGGTTTACGAACTCGTAATTGTCCGTCTTAGCCAGCGTATCGGCCTTTATGCGGACATCGTCATTCCAGGCGTGAATCGAACCCGAGGAAGCGAACGCCTGGTCGAAGCTGTTGAACTCCAAATGACTGCCGTCCACCGATATTTTATCCACCTTGTCGTCGGTGTGATTGATGACGACGAATTTGTCCGGCAGATGCTGCCGCTCCGAGTTCATCGTTCCGTCTACCGACCGGATGAAACAGCGGTCCGCCTCCTTGTCGTATACGCATTTCAGCGAAAGCGAATAGTTCGCCTTATAATATTCGGGCGACGAGAACAGAATGCCATTGTCGTCATTGTAAACAATGGATTTATCGAAAGTTACGGTGGTCGTCCAACGTCCGTTCTCCAACACATAGTCGTCGTGGCTGACGTTCATCATGTGTATGGAGACATTCTGTTTACTGCCCAACACTTTCACGTATTCGGCGGCATCTATCTGTCTGCCTGCCGCATAATCGAGCATATCGCTGTACACCGGAGCTTTCTCGTCGCCGAAAAGTTGCATGAACGCATATTTCGCCCCGTCGTCGTACAGTGCAGCAGTAGACTCGTACTGCTCTACAAGATTAAGCAGCCGCATATTGATATGACGCCGCTCCTTATTGGACAAAGTCTGTGCGGCGGCGAACATCGGCACCAACAGACACAACAGTATCGCAATTTTTTTTACATTTTCCATATCTATCCGACTATGAGTTTGAGCAACAAACCTATCAACAAACCTCCGAGAGCCACACCGACCCAAAGCAGAACATTTTTCACGGTATCATCAACCTGCGGTACCGGAGTCGTTACGCCTCCGCTTGTCGTTCTTGTTCCGCTGCCGGTAGTCGTGCGCGAGACTTTCTCCAAATCCACGAGCAGCTCGGCAGCCGTCTGGTAACGTTTCTCCTGTTTTTTCTGGGTCGCCTTTTCGACAATGCGGCGCAAATCCTTGTTAGGAATATCGTTCACCGGCATTTTTCTGGACACATGCGCAGCAAGCACCTCCTGATTGGTACCCGTAAACGGCAGTCTGCCGACAGCCAACTGATACATCAGCACTCCCAGCGCATAAATATCCGTCGTACGGTTCTGATGCGCCACATCGCCCAAAGCCAGCTCCGGTGCCGCATAATTGACCTTGCCGATAAACGAACCCGCCTGCGTGAGCGATTTCTCCGCAAACATCGTATCTATGTGTTTGCAAACGCCGAAGTCAATCAGCTTGATTCGGTTGTCTATGGTAATCATGATATTGCTCGGGTCGATATCGCGATGGATGAACCCTCTGTCATGCAACGCCATGATACCGGACACCACACTCTTCATAACCATGACGATAGCCGCGGTTCTGTCGTTGGCATACATCCGGTAGAGTTCGCAGGCATAAGGAACCTCCAAACCCGAGCGGTCATATACCACACCGTTGAGTATCTGATCGAGATTCACGCCTATCAGCCGCTCCATAACCATATAGTAGCGCATCAGATTGAGGTCGTGTGCGGGGTCGTACTCGACATTCTGAACAAATCCGTACATGCGCAACAGATTCTCGTGAACGATTTGTATGGATGCTTCGCGCATCGCCCGTTCTATCAGCTGCGGATCCCTGGAAATATTGTCATGAATAGCCTTTATCGCCACAGGAGTACGGAAGCCGCCCGACAATTCGTCTACGCGGAATCCCTGATAAATACGGCCCATTCCGCCTTCGCCGAGCGGAGCACCGTCCCTGTCATACTCGTAATATACACCCTGCTGCCGTTCGGCATCTCCGATGATTCTTATTATATTCATAGCAAGTCAGAGTATACTTTTTAACTGATTACCTCGAATACGATGCATTTATTGTCATCCGACACCGGAACGACAGCATAGACTCCCGGCTCGGTAATCACAATCGACAACACCACATTGCCGTTGTCCAAACCGGATATGCCGAAACCTATACAGGATTTATCTATATCCCGTTTGTTGAATGTCGGTACGGCGTTGCTTCCGTTGCCGGCATTCACCATCGCGACGGCACGCATCTGTGTACGAACGATTTTCAGTTCCGGATTGTTAAACGCGGCAGGCATCTCAATCTTGATTTCCATTCCGACGCTCACCTTATCCTTAACCGGATTCTTGACGGCATTAAGATTTCCGTCGCACAGCACTACGCTGTTGAGCGTCATCGGAAGTCCGTTCATATACACCTCCGAGCTGTCATTGTTCTCGGCATCGTTCGGCTTCCCGGTATCACGGTTGCTGCTTCGCTTGTGCGACTCACGCGGCTCGGTTCTCTTTTTATCCGACTTTTCTTCACTCCGGCTCTTGCGCCCGTTGTAAACCTTGACGTATTTCGCCACATCTTTCAGCGGAATCTCTTTCTCCACGGCATTGTCCCGGGTTATCATCGTCAAATGACGGCCCATCACACGCGAAGTAATGAATCCCTCGACGGCGGTACCGTCTTTAAGCTCCACTCTGTCGAGCAGGTCGAGCTGCTCCCACAGCGATTTGGCGGCATCCGTCTGCTCCGAACGGATACTCAGAATATCCGGGAACCGGACGGCATTTACCTCTCCCGATTTCAGCCGAATGCGCAGTTCGTAACCGATAATCTGCTCTATCACATGACCGACGAAATGTTTTCCGTCTTTCAGCGTAACCACATCGATTATTCCGGCGGTATTCGTCAGCCACTCCTCCGTTTTGGCAGTCTTCTCGACGTTTTTCCAGTCCAAGTCGAACATGTCGTCGGCAAAGGAGAGAATCTTGATTCTCACGCCTGTTTCCAAAACGACGACATTCGTATAAGACTTGTCCGCCACTCTCATGGAAGCGACATTCAAGGTCTTATCGTTCGGATGATTCTTTTTTGCCCAGTCGCCCAGCCGCTCGGGCAAATCTTTGACATCGCATGTCGTATATACGAGTTCGGTAACGTCTTTTGAGTTCACGAACAGCGTCGCGCACTCCGTCTTTACGGATATCCTGCAGCCGGGAGTCTGGCTCGATATATAGCCTTCATACACGGAGCCGTCCTTCACGAAAACTTTGTCGATATTTTGTGCCGCCGCCGAACAAACGACCGCACACGACACCATAACACAAGTTGCAATATGTCTAATCATAGTCGTTCCTGTTTATTTAAGTGGTTAGTCCTGGTCGGATTCGAGCAGTTTTTTGAGATATCTCGCCTTTACTCCGAAATTATATCCCTGCACGACAAGTCCGGCACGTGCAACACCGATCAGACGTCCGTGTTCATCGAAAATAGGCGAACCGCTTGCCCCATGATAGGATGCGGCATCGAATCCATATATATATTTGTCATTGTTTTGTGTAATCACTCCGGCAGCACCCGTAGCCTGCAAGACTTTCGTATGACTGCGCTCGAAGTCATCCAGGTCCTGCAAATAATTCGAAATCGGGAAACCCATAGTAAACAATTTAGTTCCCACCGGAACATTGTCCGTACAGATTTTGTCTACCGGAACGTATGTCGAACCGGCAGGCAGTTTGCCATTCATCGTTTGCAGAAGCGCCAAATCTATATCCGTTTTGTCGCTCTGCATAACAATCCGCAACTTGATGTTATTGGTAGAATCGAAAAACTGATTGTTCGGAACAGCACCAATATATTCGATAGCGCCTTCCACCTTAATATCGGAGAGTGCAGTAGAAAAATTCGCTTTATAATACAGATTCTTAACATATTCCAGCACATCCTTGTCCTCTCCGAACAGCCACGGAGCGACGACATGCAGATTGGTAACAATCACGCCGTCCTCGGAAATAAAGAATCCGGATGCAAGAGCATGCATGGCATTGCTTCCGTCATAATAAGGCAATTTGCCATTTTCCACGACAAATCTCTGCGTTCCGAATTTAGGCGTAGTTATCTTGAAATAATAAGCGGTATGCAGAAGAACGGTCGATGGCGCATACTCGGCATATATCTCTTCATTCGACATTTTTGAACCTGGGAAATCAATGAACTTCAATGCTGCAAATACACCGAGTCCTATCAGCAGGCAGGCGCAAAGTGCGATACTCAATGTCTTAACGATATTGCCGTCGCCACCGCTGCCGGTAGCCGGGTTCAGAACACTTACGCCCGCACAGGCAATCGCATCGCCTTTCTTGAAGCGGACATACTGGTCTTTCGGAATACGTACACCATTCACCGTGGTGCCGTTGGTGCTATGGTCGCAGATATACCACTTGCCGTCCTTCGTCTGTTTGACAGTCGCATGGAATCGGCTCACCTGATTGCCCGAAACATGAATCGCATTCATGTAATGGGTACCTATACCCTTGATAACCTTAATATTATTCTTGTCGGGAATATTCATTACCGGAATGCTCGACCACGCCAGAGTCTGGTCGGCGATAGTAATCGTATCGTTGCGGGTTACCGACACCTCCTTTTCCGGAGCGATACGGTTGCCGTTAACGAATGTACCGTTGCGGCTGCCCTTGTCCACAAGCAGCATATCGCCATTGTCGAGCTGCAACAATTCTGCATGATATCCGCTGACAAACTGACTGTTCAGCACAATCTGCGCCTGGGCGGAACTTCCTATTGAAATGAGTCTCATATTATTTAAGTTTTTATTTTATTCTGTTAGTAAATTGCATCGACAACCGCGCTGTCGTCTTTCTTGCCGTCGTCCGTTTTCTTGTTGCCGTCCGCCGGTTTCTTCTTGTCTGGTTTCGGATTTTCCTTTTCGTCGGCAGGCTTGGTCTCTTCCTGGGCCTGATTGTCGGGGTCTTCGGCATTGTCGCCGTTATCCGGAGTTTCGACTACCGCACCGCCGCCACCGGGCTGCTCCACGGCAGAACCGCCGCCACCGAGATTAAGAGCGCCTTTGTTGCTGTCGGTGCCGGAGAATACCCCGAAATGCAGCAGCAGGGCAACGACCGCAACGACTGCAACGACACCGCATGCGATTGCAGCCCACAGCACGACAGTGTTGTTCTTCGGAACGAGAGACCAATCGAGCTCCCTTACGTGCGCCAATGATACGACATCGTTTCGCGTTACCGGAACCTTCTCGTTCGGCGATATTCTCATGCCGTTTACATAAGTTCCGTTGCGGCTCTGGTCGGTAATAAAATACTTCCCGTTCGAACCGATTTCCAAAATTGCATGATTGCGACTCACGACATCCGTACTGTCATTGATACAGATATCGCATTGAGTATCGCGACCGATAGTCAGAAATTTTTTCATATCCAAATTGTTTTTAATTATTTGCTATTCTTCGGGAGCCCCGGCAGATTTCGTTGCGCCGTCGCCAGTTTCCGTGGCAGCAGCCGAACCGGCGTCTGCTGTCTGCTCGGTCTGAGCGGTATTTCTCTGCTTAACAATGAAATATACGTTCAACGCCACGCTGGAAACCAACAGCAGGATAAGCGTTGCCAAAATAAATTTAACAGTCTTGCTCATTTTCACTTTCATTAATGAATTACACTTCACATCGATAATGGCGGCAGTCAGATTATCATGATTTCCACCCTTGTCGCGGCCTATCTTATCGACCACATTTGCCGTATGTTCGATTACATTCGCAATCTTGTCCGTCTTGTGCGACACATAGGACAGGAAATTTTTCTCCGGCATCGCACCCCAGAATCCGTCTGAACACAATACGAATCTGTCGCCTTTGAGATATGGCAGCCTGTGAATATCGGGAACAATCTCCTGATAGACACCCAAAGCCTTCAAAATAACATTGGACTGTTCCGACAAACGCGCCTGCTCCTCGGTCAGGACTCCGCTTTTCACCATTTCGAACACCATGGAGTGGTCGAATGTTCTGAATACCTTTTTCTTGCCCCGCAACTGATATATGCGGCTGTCGCCGACATACGCTATCGTCGCACAGGTTTTGTTAAGAATCAATACGGTAACCGTAGTTCCCATTCCATACAAATCGGGATTTTCGCTACCCGTATTGATAATATCGGCATTGGCATGCCCGACAGCCTGAACCAGCGCATCGGAGACATCGGCATCTTCCGACTGCGATGCGAGATAACCGATAATGCTGTTCACCGCTATCGTCGAGGCGATTCGTCCGCCCTGCATTCCGCCCATACCGTCGCACACGACGACGACCTGCCCGAGCGGCGTATCGCGAAAACCGTAACAATCCTGATTCTCGCTCCGTCCGCCTATTCGGGATACGACAACGCCTTTCGACGCAAATTTTGTTTTAATGAGTTCCATCTATAAACTACTTATAATTAAAGCCGCCGCAACAACAGACAGCAATATTAGCATAATACCGACAACCGCAACTACGACCTTCGACGACACGCCGTCCGGACTTTTCGGATTAAGGAACCGGACGATATCCGCATCAACCTCCGCAACCGAACCGTATCTCGAATCCGGATTCTTAGCCGTTGCCTTTCTGATTATCCTGAACAACTCCGGCGGCAAGACGTTATCATTCGGCAACTCTTTATGAATCTGGTTGCTCAATGTTTCTTCATAAGAGTCTCCCGCAAACGGATTGACGCCTGTAATCAGTTCGTAAAGCATGACCCCGAATGCATAAATGTCCGTTCTCGCATCTATCGCGCCGTAGACCCCCGAACTCGGAATCTGTTCCGGAGCCGCATATTGCGGGGTTCCGACAAACTCCAAAATACGCTCCGACGAATCGCCGAACAACCCGGATACGCCCAAGTCCATCAGTTTCACCCGGGACATACTGTCTATCATCAGGTTGGACGGTTTAATATCTTTATGCACCACACCGTTGGAATGCAGATACTGCAAAGCCGACCATATCGGGCGCAAATCAGAAACTATCCTGGCAATACGGTCTTTCGCAGGGAGCACCGACAGCCGCATCCTTACATGATCCTCGAACGTAATACCCGGTACATATTCGCTTAATATATATATAGGTCCATAATCCTCGGCATATTCGCAATATCCGAGCATCCTGACGATATTCGGATGCGAGAACGCCATAAGCGCTTCATTGCGTGCACACTCTCTGACCCGTCTGTTATTAGCGTATTCGTCTTTTACCTTCTTTATCGCCACCCGGTCCTGATTGTCGCATCTGAAACCGAGATAAACGACTCCCATTGCGCCATCGCCCAGAGTGTATCCGGCAGAGTCGTAACAATACCAGAATCCGTTTACTAAAAGATAAACAATCGATGAGTTCTGCCCTACTACAACATTCTGCATACAACAGTTTACCAGCTATCCGGCATTCGCGGATTGTATGTTACCTATTTCTTTAAACCCGGCATAATTACAGTCGAGCTCGAACGCTGCTGCTGGAAACCTGCATTCGCATTACCGCCAGCCACCTGGGTAAACTGCGGAGCCGGAGCCGGCTGTGGAGTCTGCGACTGACCGAACGGGATAGTTACGCCGGCAGGACCGCCCATAGGATTCATCGGCATCTGACCGCCTCCGAGTGCGGCTCCTGTCGGGATGAAATCCGTTCTGACATCCAGACCGAGAGCCTTGGTGTCTATAAGCACAAAATACAACTCGTAATGTTCGCCGATAGTAATAATATCGCCGTTATGGCACTCCTGCGCATCGAATCCGAGGCTGCTTCCGTTGAGCAGGGTTCCGCAGGTCGAACGGGCATCCTGAATCGAAACCAGAACGCTGTCCGGATTTTTCATCTGGCGAATAACTATTTCGGCATGATTGTCCGAAATCGTAGCCTCCGACAGACGGACGGAGCAGGTGGTAGAGCGGCCTATCGTATTCAGACCCATGTAAAGCGGCCAATATTCGCCGCAAGCCGTACGCGAAACACTGTACAAAAATCCCATAACAGGCTTGTGCGTTTCAGTCGCCGCCATCGTTCCGCCACGGACTCCTGCATCCATTCCCGGGAAATGCGTTCCATTGTATCCTTGCGCAGGTTGCTGATTATTAGAAAATTGTCCGTTCTGATTCGACGAACCTCCAAATCCGAAAGAGTTGCCCATTCCAGGGACAACGGTTTTGTTGTTACTCATAGTGCTAAATATATTTTATTAGTAATTATAATCCGCCACCGATCTCTACACAAGAGATTTTGCAAGCGGATAAAGCACTATGAATAAATGAATTAAGCGGATACGACGGATATATGTATTAAAAACAGGGTTTATTGTTCATTAAGAACATCCAAATACACATATAAAACAATATATACCCAAAACAGAAAATTGGAATACGATCAATGTCCGTATGTTTTATGAAATCAAATAAATAATAATATTTATTTTTTACAAATGTTTTGATTTAATGATTTTTGTGATAACTTTGCAAAATCTCTTGTGTAGAGATATGAAGCATCGCTTATAGCGCTACCTGTCAATAATTATCATCGTATTTATTGTGTAGATAATGACAATAAAGCACCCTGCGATAAAATTTATCGCAGGGTGCTAAGATTATTACATTTGCCACTACTCTATCGGGCGGAGTTCGCCGGTCGTCGAGTCCATGATATAGCCCTTGACGACGATATCGTCCGGAACGAGCGGATGGTTGCGCACCAAATCGACCGTTTCGAGGATTGCCGATTCGGTGTCGTCGAAGCCGTGGAGCCAGCTGTCGAGGTCGATGCCGCAGTGTTTCATCAGATTGATATGCTGCTCCGAAATGCCCCGTTCGCGCATGGCATGCTGCATCTCCGCGCTGTCCATGCCCTGAACGCCGCACTCGGTATGTCCGATTATCATCACCTCCTCGACCCCGAGTTCGTATATCGCCACGAGCAGGCTGCGCACCGTACTGTCGAACGGGTTGGTGATGGTCGCACCCGCATTCTTGATAATCTTCACGTCGCCGTTGCGGAATCCGAGCGCCGCAGGCAGCAGTTCCACGAGACGTGTATCCATGCAGGTCACTATCGCGATGCGTTTGTTCGGATACTTGTCGGTGATGAACCGTTCGTATCCCTTCTCCTCGACGAAACGTCGATTGTGCTCCAAAATCTTGTCTATCATATTTTCGGTTGTTTTCGATATGCGAAATTAAGACTTTTTCGGACATATTCCGCCATACGGGCACAAATTTCGCACACGCGCATTTCCATATCGTTTTATTACTTATATTTGCACGCAGGTTATGAGCGGATTTCGTACGATTTCAGCCGAAACATTTTCCGGTCCGCCTTACATATTGTTTAACACGCCTCTGCGGAGGCAAAAAAGAAAAACGCGATGAAAAAATTATTCCTTGCAGCAATTCTGTTCACTGCTGCCGTATTCGCATCGTGCGAAAAAGAAGAGAAACAGAAAGACGATTTTCCTCCTGTCAAGGCGGACATAGAAATCACAATGGACCGCACCACGAAGGTGCTCTACTACGGCGACCGGAAGACCGAAGGCGTCTACAACTACTACTTCGGACTCGGCGACTCCGAATTCATCAAGGACGAGCAGGGCGACGACGCTGCTCCGGAGGGAGGACACATCATATTCTTCGACCTTTACAGCGACAAGGGAGCCGAGTCGTTCGAGACTGCGGTGCTGCCTAACGGCAAATATATCCTCGCCGACACGAACGCCGCGGGCACGCTGAACAATTACTTCACACGTCTGCAAATCTGGGACAACGGCGCACAGAAGAGCGTCGATTTCACCGAAGGTTCGCTTTCGGTATCCGACTGCTCGGAGGGCAAGCTGCTCCAGGCGACATTCACCCTCATCGACGGCCAAACGCTGTCCTGCATCTACAAAGGCGCACTCGTATTCGGCGACCCCGACGAAACGGAGGGTGATTTGCCGGCACTCAAAAATCCGGTAGACCTGAACCTTATCAGCGCGGTAGGCGTATATGGCGGCGACCAGTACGGCACGGGAACGGCGACGTTCATGGTCGGACTGTCGGATGTGGCTCTCGACGACGACTACATGATGACGGCGGCGGGTTACAATGTCGTTCTGACGATGTATGCCGAGCCTTGCAACTCCTTCATATACCTCGAACCGGGCACCTACACGGTGGCCGACACCTACGAAATCGGCACTGTCGAGCCGGGCGAAATCTTCCTCGGAGAGATATACGGTTCGTTCTGCGCCAAGGTCGATGCCGACGGTGAGGCAGATGAACTCAGCGTCATCACCGGCGGAACGGTAACCGTATCGGAGTACGGATTCGACGGCTACAAGTTCGTGCTCGACCTGACGACCGCCGAAGGAGTTTCGGTCAAGGGAACGTACACGGGCGAGATTTATTTCGAAGACCAGTCGCCGCAGCAGGATCCGACCACGACGCTCACCGGCGACTACACGCTCGACCTCTCGAAAGCCGACGAGGTATCTCTCGCATATTACGGCGACTTCTACGAGAACGGACTCGCGAACTGGGTGCTCGAAATCGGCGACTCGGCAGGTGACGGCATCATAATCGAGCTTATCACCCCGAACACGTCGAAAACCGAGATTCCGCTCCCGGAGAAGCAGTACAACATGAGCGTCGATTACGGCGTCGGATTCGTCATGGGAGAGGACGACCCTATGTTCGGCATGCTCGGAACATGGTATATCAGCCTTGCGACAATGGACAATGAAGGATATGTTCAAGATTACGCCGCAGCAATCGAAGGCTGGGTGAAACTCGCGAAGGAGGGCGACATCACCACCGTAAGTTTCGAGCTCCTGGACGAGTTGTATAATGAATTCAACGGCTCGTGGAGCGGCAAGATGCCTGTCGCCGAGGACGAAAGCGATTTCGGCGCTCTGGCAGTATTCTCGACTGCACACAAGATGCACAAGCAGGCTGCCAAAATCGGCAGACAGAGCCGTGCGGCTGCGCAGCCGGCCAAGCGCATCGCACCGAGGAAGGCATTCGCAATGCCGTCGATAAAGCGATAGCGATTACCGACCGGAACGAAAAAGGCTGTCTTCTGCAAGACAGCCTTTTTTCGTGCGGACAATCCGCGATTATTTGCCGAAATACTCGTTGAGCAGCAGTGCCAGACGATAGCCCGCGTTGCGCATCTGGGTATTTACAAGATCGCGAGAGAGTTCGACCGTATTAGGGTTGAGTTCCTCGGTGTTGAACGGATTCCACGCATAAATCACGCAGTTGTTGTCGGCGCAATCCTTAATCCAGTCGTAGAACGTTCCGTCCTGAATCTTCTTGATTTCACTTTTTTTGAGGTTGTCAATCTGCTTTGCAACGGTTTCTGCGGAAGTCTTCTTGTAGAGGAACGACGGCATGTTGTCGTATACGCCGTGGAACGACTTCTGCTCCTTGCCGTTGAGCGAACATTTCCAGAAGCAGCGAGGACCCGGGAAATAGGAGTGCGTCGGGCAGTGCATGTCGCCGATGAAATGGAGAATCATCCGCAGGTTCATAACGACCGCCGAGTCGGTAAGTTTCTGATAGTTGCGCAGGTTATAGTCGGCCGTGCGCACACCCGTCATAACGTCGCCCTTCATCAGACGCGGATTCGGGTCGTAGTTGTGGTCGTCGCCGACATTGTAGACATGCCAAGCCGTCGTATAGGCGATTTCCTTGTCGCGGCGGTGCTTGTCCATCCATACGGCGTCGGTTTTCAGGTCGTAGGACATATATTTGGCGATATTCGCCTTGGTCTTTTTGGTCAAATGACGCTCGGCGACCTTGATTACCACCTCGTGTCCGAGTTTGCCCCAAGCCATCGCGCTTTGGGCGAACAATACGCTTGCTGCGGCAAGCAAAAGAAATTTTTTCATAAACGGTTTTGTGTTATAATGGTTTTTGGTTATTATTTGCCGAAAAATTCATTGAGCAAACGCGCCAGACGGTAGCCCGCATTGCGCAGCTGGGCATCGGAGAGTTCCGCCGACAGTTCGACTGTTTTGGGATTCAGCACCTCCGTATCGTAAGGGTTCCACTCATAGAGAACCTTGCACTGCGCCGCGCAGTCGTAAATCCAATCCTCGTAGCTACCCTTCTGCGTCTTGCGGATTTCGCTTTTCGTGAAGGTATCGAGTTTCGCGGCGAGTTGTTCGGGAGTGATGTCACCGTGAACGAGCTGCGGCATACGGTCGTACACGGTGTGGAATTTCTTGTACGGCTCGCCGTTGAGCGTGCACGGCCACATCTCTTTGCGTCCGTAGTGGTTGTGCACCGGGCAATGCATGTCGCCGACCATGTGGAGAATGAGTTTCAGATTCATGTTCACCGCCGAGTCGGTCAGATTGCGATAGTTGCGCAGATTGTGCTCCACGACCTCCATACCGCGGACTATATCGTCGCTCACGGCGCTGCGGTCCATATCGTATTTGCAGGTTACGGGGTCTACATAGCAGCCGTGCCAGCGTCCCGTATAGGCATACTCCTCGTCCCAGCGGTGCTTGTCCATCCACACGGCATCGGTTTTCAGGTCGTAAGGCATGTATTTCGCGATGTTCGCCTTCGTCTTGTCCGTGAGATGGCGTTCGGCGATTTTGATTACCGTCGCATGCCCCAGCGTGCCCCATGCAAAAACGGTCTGCGGCAACAGAGCAACGGCCGCAAGTGTAAGAATAATGGTCTTTTTCATACTCTATTCATTTGTTTTTATGCCCCGAAAAGGCAATCAAAGATACGAATAAGTGAGCGGAATGCCAAATTTATTTGAGCATTCCCGAACGAGAGTATCTAAAACGAAGTTAAAGATACGAATAAGTGAGCGGAATGCCAAATTTATTTGAGCATTCCCGAACGGGAGTATCTAAAACGCACCTTTATCTTGTTTTTGCCGGTCAGGCCTTAAATCATCCGCCTAAGCGACATTGTCCGGAATTATCGAACCGTGCAGCACGTTCACATAGTCCCTCACGCATCCGACATATTCGCCGAAGGTCTGCCCCCAGTCGAATGAATCGAACGGCGATTTGCCGACTATGTCGTCCAGCGTGATGTCGCCGTTCCGGCACACGTAGTCGATGATTGTTTTCAGATACTCCTCCTGCTCCGAGTTGAGCACGTGTCCCGACAGGAAATCGGAGAATCTGCGGACGGCGATTTTGCGGTCGATACCGACAATCGAGCGGATGAACACCGCCACACTGTCGCCGCACATTATACGACCCTCGGCGACGTATCGGCGATAGTCCTCCTTCGTGCCAAGCTCCTTCCACAGTATGCGTTCGAGTTCGAGCACATCGCCGCCGTCGAGCTGTTCGATATTCATGATTTTGCGAATCACCGGCAAATCCCTGTTCTGCGCCAGATACTCCATGACGCACTGGCGGTACGTCATCTTCGGCACGAACGGTTCGGCCTCGCCCGACTCCACCACAGCATCCTCGATATTCACGGTAAACGTGCGACCGCCCTCACCGACGATAAGCCGCACTATGTCGCGCAACTCCGTGCGCACCCGTTCGAGGTCGCCGAGCGACGGCTCGTGCCAGAAATCCGGCGACAGCACCTCGTCTATCGTCGCGATTTTCGCCGCCACGGACGGATGCGAGGCCCGCTCGCGCAGCAGTCTTGCAATCTGCACGACCCTGTGCTTGCCGGCAGAGGCATCAACACCTGCAACCACCCTCGACAACTCGACGTTCAGCATCAGCAGGTCGAATTTCTTCGCCGCCTCGTCGCCCGAATGACGCACCAGCAGCGGAGCAATCTCCTCTTTCAGTGCAGCGGCATCGACCGGCGATACGCATGTCCAGCTCTCCGCCTTACGGAACCTGTCCACCGTTTCAATCTTCGTCCGGACGTCGATGCGGGCCTCGTTCAGCTCCGCCACCTGTCCGCGCAATTCGGTCTTGATTCGGTCGTGCAGCGACACGGCGAACTCGTCCCGACGGTACTCGGCGCCCTGCAATGCCACTGCGATATCCAGCCGCACGCCGAACAGCCGCTCCGTAAGCGACGGAGCGGGAGCGCTCTCCCGGCCGTCGGGATTGAGACTGAAATATCCGAAGTTGTCGCACCAGTCGAAGATGTTGAAATACGCCTTGTGCTGCCCCGCACCGAAAACATTCTCCGACAGACGTGTTCCGCGGCCAATCATCTGCATGAACTTTATCTTCGAGCGAACGGGCTTGAAGAACACCAGATTCAGTACGTCCGGAACATCGATGCCCGTATCGAGCATATCGACCGACACGGCAATCTGCGGCAGTTTGTCGCGGAACCCGAAATTGTCTATAAGGTTCTGCGCATAATTCACGTAATTGTCTATCAGCACGCAGAAATCCGCTCCGTACTCCGGATACAGCGCGCCGAACCGCTCGACAATCATCTCGGCATGGCGGTGGTTGTAGGCGAAGATTATCGTCTTGCCGATACATTCGCCGCTCTGCACCCGCAGTCCGCACTTCATCGTGTCCTGCAACACCTTGTCCACCGTGTCCGTATTGAATATGTAGCGGAAAATCTCCTTGTTGTCGATGTTGCGGCTGTAATCGTCGCCGTCGTCCAGCGCCTTGCGCGCCTTCTCGTAGCGCCACACGGTCTCCATCTGCTCTTTCTCCTCGTCGCTCAGCCGGTTGTAGACTATGCCCGATTTCAGAATCAGCGTACCGCGTTTCAGAGCATTGTACGGCACGAGATAGCCGTCCCTCACAGCTTCGCCGTACTCGTATGCGAACGTCTGCGCCGCATCGACTCCGAACAGGTCGAACGTGCTGCGGTCCACGTCGTCACGCGGAGTCGCGGTAAGTCCGACAAGCAGCGCATCGAAGTAGTCGAGTATCGACGTATATTTGCCGAATACCGAGCGGTGCGCCTCATCGACGATTACGAGGTCGAAGCGTCCGACCGAGAACTCCTTCGTGTCGCCGTCGATATAATTTATCATCGTCTGATAGGTGCTGAACATCACGCGCGCCTTCATGTCGGGTTTGGCATCCTCCGACAGGATGCAGGTCGTCGCCGACGGCAGCAGTCTGGCGAAGTTCTTCGCCGCCTGCTTCACGAGCGCCGTGCGGTCGGCGAGAAACAGCACGTTTTTCACCCAGTTGTTGCGCACAAGCACGTCGGTAAGCGAAATCGCCACTCGCGTCTTGCCCGTACCCGTCGCCATTGTCAGCAGCATACGGCGGAAATTGCCGTTGAAGCGCTCGCACACCTTGCGGACGGCGCGTTTCTGGTACTCGCGGTTCGTGATTGCGTCGTTCACCGCCAGATTCGTAATCGCCGAACGCCCCCTGCGCTGTATCAGCAGTTCGAGCTCCCCGGCAGTATGGTAGCCGTACACGTTACGCGCAGGATAGCCCAGCCCGTCCACGACCTCCGTGCGGTAGCCGTTGGTGCAGTATATTACGGGGCGCACTCCGTAGCGGCGTTCGAGGCAGTCGGCATAAAGCGCCGCCTGTTGCCTGCCCTCCGCCACCGAGCGGCTCGTGCTCTTCGCCTCGATAACCGCCAGCGGGAGGCAGTCCGCACCGAACAGCACGTAGTCGGCATATCCGCGGCCCGAAGCGTTCGGCATGCCATCCACTTCGACCTCGACGCATGCCCGCAGCGGGGCGATTGCTCCGTTCGTCGTCGCGACCTCCCAGCCCGCTTCGCGCAGCATCATATCGACGAAGTAGCGGCGAGTCTCCGCCTCCGAGATTCCCGTCGCGCGCCGTTCGACCGGCTCATCCGCAATCTTCGACACGTCCACGCTCTCGACGAACGAGCGGTCGGGCTGCGGCTGCGGTGCCGCCGCGACGTGCATAGGCGAATACGACGGCACCAGCGTGCGGTCGAAATCGGCGAAATTCTCGATTACCCGCAGCTTCACGAGCACCGCGCCGACGAAATTATAGAGATTGAGCAGTGCGAAGAACGCCTCTTTCCGCGTCGCTGCACCCAGGTGTGCCGCACGGTTGCCCGCCTTGCGGATATAGTGCACCGACTTCATCAGCATATCGTCGCCGACGAACTCCCTGAACGGCTCGCCGTCCACCAGTTCGAACAGCGATGCACGGCGGTTGTCCCTGTCCACCTCGATGCCTTTCATCTCGTAGATTGCACGCACCAGCCACTCCAACGCCCGCC
The DNA here is from genome assembly GCA_964514795.1 of uncultured Alistipes sp. Classification (GTDB taxonomy): domain Bacteria; phylum Bacteroidota; class Bacteroidia; order Bacteroidales; family Rikenellaceae; genus Alistipes. The sequence continues at coordinate 289 of CAZESW010000001.1, read as the reverse complement.
GGCTGTTGAGCGCCGACTTGTCGGGATCCTTCACCTGCGTAACCTCCGCTGCATTGCAGTAGTTGTACAGATCCGTAAGATTGTCAAGCTCTTTCAGGTAATCGAAGTTTCTCATCTTTATTTAATTCTTAGTTCGGAATTCTTAATTCGGAATTCCGCATTCCCAATTCCCAATTCCTAATTCTTAGTTCGGAATTCTTAATTCGGAATTCCGCATTCCCAATTCCCAATTCCTAATTCTTAGTTCGGAATTCTTAATTCGGAATTCCGCATTCCCAATTCCCAATTC